>JAVUPY010000033.1 GCA_032252755.1 Terriglobia bacterium | reverse complement strand
ACGCCTGGAGCAAGCAGGGCTGCTAACTGGTACTTCGCACGCGCGAGGCAGCATTCGCTACGCCATTACCGAGAAAGGCGAGGAGGAGCTTCGCGCGCAAATCGAATCCGGACGAATGCGGTACTGGTGGCTGGAAGAATCGAACGTCTACAGGTCCATTCCTCGCACACTGCTCCTCGCCTGGCTCTATGCCGGTTCGCAACAGGTGTCCGACTGCATGGACGCTGCCGTGCGGGAGTTGCGGTTCCTTGCCCTCCAGAAAACATCGGAAGCACAGGGCATCCGCGAAACCATTCTCCGTTCAGAGGTCAACCGTCGTAACGGACGAACGGACGACGAGGGTATCTTCGTTGCCACGGTCTATCGGTGGCTAAAAGCAGAGTCGGATGCCGCGTTGTTCACGGCTCAGATCGAGGCGCTGAAGACAATGAGGCCGTTCCTCGCACCTCTACCTTCGCTTCCAAAACAATAATCATTGGCAGCAGCCTAACGTTCCCCCGGCAGAATTCTGTCGGGGCGAGCCATAAGTACCCCCCCAACAAACAAACTTTTCGCACAGGTGTCTCCATGTCTCGACTCACCAAGCAGCAATCCAAACTGCATGCACAGGCCTGCTCCCTGCTTCAGCAGAACTCCTTGACGTTCGATGAACGGCTCTTCGTCCTCGACAATTGGCAGGAAAGTGCCAACCATGTGAATGGATCTGCGGGCGCGTTCTTCACTCCGCGCAGTCTTGCTCGGGGCCTGGCTATCGAGACCTTCGGAGGCAGAATTCTCGACATCTGCGCTGGTATTGGGTCGCTCGGATTCGCAGCCTACCATTACTCCGCTGGCACACAGACCGGTGGGCGTCCGAACATTACGTGCGTGGAGATCAATCCAGACTATGTCGCCGTGGGCCGCAAAGTGTTGCCAGAGGCCACCTGGATACAAGCCGATGCCTTTGATCTGCCCTCATCTCTCGGCGGCTTCGACTGCGTAATCTCCAATCCACCATTCGGCCGCGTCCAGCACAACGGTAGTGCACCGCGATACTCCGGATGCGAATTCGAGTACAAAATCATCGATATTTGCAGCGATCTTGCCAGTGCCGGCGTTTTCCTGATTCCGCAATCCTCAGCGCCGTTCAAGCTGAGCGGTATCCGGGGGTACGAAGACGCGCCGACCGACAAATATCTCCGCTTTTCTCAGCAGTCCTCGATCGAGCTGGATCCAAATTGCGGCATTGATACAGCCGTTTCCATGGATGAATGGCACGGTGTCACCGTGATGACGGAAATTGCGCTGGCCGACTTTGTCCAGGCCCGTTCCCGTCGCCGCATGGCGGCCGGCGCCGCCCAATCCGAAACAATCAGCGTGATCGAGCAGGCTGTTTCCCTACAGCGCGAACTCTTCGCTTGCGCTTAGCTTCTTGTCTTTGCTGTAACAGCAGTCCGATTCCACTCGTTGAACAGGAAACTTTCTATGAAAACGTATGCAGCCTGGGGCGAAAGCCGGCAATCCCTCGACCACTTTCTGGCCATCGGCGACGTTGTCGATCAGGAAATGGCCGATTACTTCGTCAACGTCCTACCCCCGGTTTCAATGTCGGGGCTTCTGGTGCAGATCGGGGAGCCTGTGAAGGATGTTGCAGGCCGCCCGACGTACGCCACGCTACGCAGAAGCAGCGCGCGTGAATGGGTTTACGCTGGCAATTGCTATCGGGGCGCGTCTGCGGAGCCCCCAGAGCCCACGCGGGGTATGTCTGACCTTGCTATCGACATTCTTCGCGCAACCCACGACGGTAACGACCTGGCGCCGCAGGACCTCGCACTTGTCGAGGCCGCCGTAAACGGGCACCTCAATGAGTCTGGAAAGGCGTCCATGGTCGCACTTCACGCCAACGCGACCAATCCAGAGGGCTACACGTCGCCCTCCAGCCGCACGTAGCGGCTCCAGAACATCTTGATGGCGACATGGATCACAAAGAGGGTGAAATTCCCCCAATCCAGCGGGTTGAAGCTGAGGTCGGTGGCGCAGTACCAGTACAAGTCACACAGCAGGGTCAAAAACAGTTCGGACATATAAAGCCTCCCTGCTAGGGAAGTCGATAGTCCGAACATTCTGAATCGAACCTCAGGCCCCGCAACACCCAGAAAGAAGGAATTATGGGATCGACAGTCACCACCGGCCGCCGCGTCGGAGCATTCACCTCGTCTTGCGGTAAAACGATCTATGTCCTGGCGGAATGCACCTACGAGAAAAACTGCACGCCGCACACTCCAAGCTGGTCATGCATCGGAATCGGCGAGATTAGCGACGTCATCCGCCGCATCTTCGCGTACGGTTCGTCCTGCGAGGGCGGCATGCTACAGAATCGTAACGGGCACATCAGTCCAGAGGGCTACATTCGCTCCTGGCTCGAAGAGTTGAAGGCTCCGCTCGAAATGCGCGACTTCCAGCTTGACCTCAAGGCAGGCACGGGCTTTTATGACACAGTCCAGAAGGAGAAAATCGAGAGCGTTTCCGAGGCCCTAATCGCTATTGGGCGGGTCGACATTTCTACCGCGCTGCTTGCCGGCCGGACCTTTACGGTCAGCTTCCAGAAGGATGCCACTGTTGTTTTAGCTCTCTATGGGCTCAATGGTGCGGGAAAATCTCTGCTTTCTCCGTGGCTGGCTGTTCATTCGCATCACTTGCCAAGTCTGGAGACGGACCGCAATGCGAGTCTCGGCTACGAGCCCAAACCAGCAGCATCTGACACCCCGAGTTCGCCCGACCCGGTTGTTTACCGCGTTGGCAACGAGGATTGCTTTGTCCAGCATGCGGATGGCTCTCTACGAGCCGCCGGATGGGCCTACAGCCTGGTCGGCCACTTTATCGAGAACCTTTGGAAAGAGGAGATGCTTGTTCCTCGTAGCTTTGCGCGGCGAATCAAAACTTTCCGCGACACGGTGACGAATGCTCCCCGACTTTCTCCCGACGCACTCACTGTCACCATCGATACAACCGTGGCTATGGAGCACGCATATGAGGCTCGCGTTATCGCAGAGTTTCAGCGTGACTTCCCAGAGAGCGTGACAGGGAAAGTCTTCGTGTTTCAGCCGAACGCCGAGACCTTCTATCGCAGCTAGCAGCTTCCCGACTCATGTGTGAGGTGGGAGATCAAAGGTGGGCAGCAGTCGCTGCCCGCCGCTTGACAGCGATGCTGCCAGCAGATCATGTTCGCGGCTCATCTATCCCACGATCTATCCGAAGAAACGAATAGCGGTCGCCTTTTGACCCTTAGGAGCACCCATGAAAATCACTGTCTGGACAGTCACGTCGGACACAGATGGCGGTCTCAGCACGTCTGTTCACGCCACCCAGAAAGACGCCTACATCGAAGCTAAAGGCCGTTTCTGCAATTCGACGGAGCAAGAAGCAGTGTTCAACAATCACATTGCCGCTGGTACGTTTGACGAACTCGCCAGCTACCTAGTGAGCGAGCTTGAGGGCTCATTGGATTCCTTCAATATCGAGGACCATACCTTGGAGATTTCCGATGCCGGTTCCCCGTGGAAACCCCTGGAAGGCTTGCTGGGACCCTCGTATTGCTCGGAATTTATGTACATGGGCCGCGACCAAGACCGTGGGCTCGAGATGTACAAACACATCAATTCCCGGCGTTATCTCAACATTGATCCGACGACGGGCAAGACCTACCGCCGGATTCCTCCGGGTGAGTTGTCCGAGATCCCACCCGAGGAAGCGGTACGCTTCGCGCGTTCCCTCCAGTAGGTTCCACGTACAAAATCGTTTCGCGCACTCGACGGGGTCGGAATCTCGGCCCCTTTCCGTCTGACTAAGAGGAGTGATGTATGAGTTTTCACCATTCGACCGCTGCAAATCCGCTCCTGTTTGAAGCGTTCCCCTCAGAAGAACAGCAGAAAAACGGACTCCAAAATCCCGCGCTTTCACAATGGTTCACTCCCGAATGGGCGGCTGAGTCTCTGGTAACACGCTATTTTCCCGATCTCAATCCTTCGGACCTGGTGATCGAACCGTCGTGCGGTCTCGGATCGTTTTTGAAAGCCATCCCGGATTCAGTTCCTGTGATTGGCGTCGAGATCGATCGCGAACTCGCCGACCGAGCGCGTGCCAACACAAACCGCGAAATCCTTACGGGAGATTTCACGACCATCCCGCTACCCCCGGATGTGACAGCCGTTATCGGCAACCCGCCATTCGTCGTGCCGGTGATCGAACGGTTCCTCAACCGCTCCCATCACATCCTGCCTACCGATGGACGCTGCGGTCTGCTACTTCCCGCCTATGCCTTCCAGACTTTTGGCCGGGTGAATCGCTGGAATGAGAAATGGAGCCTGCGCGCCGACATGATTCCACGCGGCCTGTTTCCAAACCTTCGTTTACCCCTGGCCTTCTGCATGTTCACGAAGGACACTCGCCGCAGCATGGTGGGACTCGCCCTTTACGCCGAGGCCGCGATGATTGGGAACCTCTCTTTGCAGGCACGGGAGATTCTTCAACATGGTCGCCCCCGGGCCAGCGTCTGGCGCGCACTTGTCACTGAAACCCTGCAGATGCTTGGCGGCCGGGCCACGCTCGACCAAATCTATCGCTCGATCGAACCGCGCCGTCCTACCGCCACCGCCTTTTGGAAAGAGAAGGTACGGCAACAGCTGCAAAAGTATTTCCTGCACTGCGGACCTGGCGACTGGGCACTGTGCAGCCCGGCCGCGTAATCCAATCTCGTTGTCACGAATACGAATGCAGCAGGAGAAGGAGACTCGTTATGCCGCAACTCAACACATACGACCTCGATGGTGGCTGCAGCCTGGAGACATCCGTCACCGCCACGGAGGAATCAACGATCACCATTGTCGTCAACGAGCGCGATGCCGCCCATCATGCTGCGAGGGGCGAAACCTTCCTGCAAAGACGACCGCGAGGCGATGGCCAAACTCGCGGAACTGATCGAAGACATCCGGGGGGGGGTAGCTGGCCTGCCAACCGACACCCCATTTGTGGCGAAGTGATTCAACCAAAGAAAGAGAATGCTATGCAGGACACTAACCATTTGGTATGGCTACATGAATCGCTTCACCGCGAGAAGGCGCGACTCGCAGCCTCAAAGACCGAAGCCGAACGCAGGGTGCGAACGGTATGGACTGAGCAGAAACAGCGCGAGATCGAAGCGGAGATGCGGTTCCTCGGAATATCCAGCGAGCCGGTAAATCTCAGTGACGATGAACTTCTGCGCGAACTGACCGCCTAACAACATCCGATACGCACCAGACTGATTTAAGAATTGGGCAAATTTTATGTGCGAAATTGACCTTACACCTTGCGCCTCCTGTGGCCGCAAATATGGCCACCTGGATGATTGCCGCGCCAAGGCACTGCATCTTCAATTGGACGAAATGATTCGAGAACATGGCGTAAACATCGCTTTCTTTCCGAAGCCGGTTTCCGATCCTATCTCCGAAAATCCACGCGAATACGGCGTGACGATTACCGCCGATGTCGAAGCTGACAGCCCAGAGGCGGCCAAAACGGCTTTCGTCGAGGAACTCGCTATCGGCAATACTGACGGTCTCACTTTTCACGTCGAAAACCTATGTACAGGTGTCGAGCAAGAGCTTTGAGATGTTTCACCGCAGTGCGCACGTCCTCTGATAGGCTGCGCACTCTTCACATGGGAGCCTTATGTCCACGCATACGAACCCTGGATTCTTCATCACCTTTGAAGGAATCGATGGATCTGGGAAATCAACGCAGCTGCGCAAGCTGGCGCAATATCTCGAAGCTCGAGGTGAGGCCATAACGGTGACGCGCCAACCCGGCGGTACTCCCATTGGCGACCGTATCCGCGGCTTGGTTCTC
>JAVUPY010000032.1 GCA_032252755.1 Terriglobia bacterium | reverse complement strand
CCGACGTAGAAGACGTTGTGGAAGACGTCCCAGGGCAGGGCGGCGGTGACGAGCGGCGCGTCGAGGAAGCTCTGGTGGTTCGGCGAGATGATGAACGGGCCTTTCTTCAGCATCTTCTCCATGCCGCGGACTTCGAGGTGGAACATGTCGGTGGCGAAGATGGTGACGGCCTTGCCGAAGAGGAACCAGACTGGGTCTAGCAGGTAGCGCTTGCGGGTGATGGCGAGGACGTTCGGGTCGGTGACGTCGGCGGCGAGGATGGTGTCCCAGCCAGCGGGGGGCGCGGAGGTTTTGCCGAGGTGCGCGCGCACGAGGTCGATGACTTCGCGGACGGTGTAAACCTCAGAGGCGGCGGTGTCGTGAACGTCGCCGCCGAGTGCCTGTTCGAGTGCCGTGAGCAGTTCGACGCGCTCCATGGAGTCGAGGCCGAGATCGAGTTCGAGGTTGTCGCGTGGGTGGATTTTGGTGACGGCAACCTTGCTGGCCTTCTTGACGATATCGAGGGCCTTTTGCACGTCTGGCTGCTCGATCCACTGCTGCTCGTCGGGTGTGAGTTCGCGCTCGGGGGGCTTGTCGTCGGTGATGTTTTGGGCCTGGCGCTCGCGAACTTTCTTCTCGATGGCGAAGCGACGCAGTTTGCGCGTGGTGGTGCGCGGCAGGTCCTCCTGCCAGATCTCGTAGCTCAGGATTCGCTTGGTTGGCGGCAGGCCAGCGGAGATGTTTTCGATGTCGAAGCGGATGACTTCGCGGGTATTGACGATCTTCTTCTGCCGCAGCATGTCAAAATCAGGCACGACGACGCCGTGCAGGCGCTCGCCCTTGGGCTCGCCGGGCTTGCTCTCCAGGCCGAGCACGCAGATTTCCTTGATCCACGGCGATTTGACGTAATAGTCCTCGATCTCTTCCGGGTAAATATTCTTGCCGGAACTGAGGACGATGATTTCTTTCGCACGGCCTGTGACGAAGAAGTTGCCGCCGGAGTCGACGTATCCGAGGTCGCCGGAGTGGAACCAGCCATCGTTGTCGATGGCGGCCTCGGTGGCGTCTGGGCGATTGTAGTAGCCCTTCATGACGGTTTTGCCGCGAATGATGATTTCGCCGACAGGCGGACCGGAGCCGTCTTCGGGCGGTTTGGGGTCGAGGATCTTCGCTTCGACGCCGGGAAGCGGCGGGCCGATGGAGCCCATGACGTTGTGCTCTGGGCGGGTGCAGTGGGAGCCGCCGGTGACCTCGGTGAGTCCGTAAGCCTGCAGCAGGGTGAAGCCGAGAGCCTCGAAGTCGCGGCCGATGGCGGGATCGAATCGCGAGCCACCAGTGACGAGGTAGCGCATCTTGGGGCCGAGCAGGTCGTGAACTTTCTTGAAGATGATTTTTCCGGGATTGAGGCCGACTTTGCGCCCAAGGCCATTCAGCGCCAGCAGTGCCTTGAAAACACGGAAGGCCGTGTTCCCCTTGTTCTTGACTTCGGAAAAGATGCGATCGTGGATGAGGTAGAAGAACTGGGGGACGCAACAGAAGATGGTGATGTCGCGCTCACGGAGCGCTTTCATCAACTCTGTCGTGTTCAGCGATTCGAGGTAGACGACCTTGCCGCCGACCGCCATGGGGAGCAGCAGGTTCGCCATCTGCGCCAGCGCGTGGAAGAGCGGCAGGACTCCGAGCAAAGCGTCATTCCGGTCCACGCGAATGAACCCGAAGACGGCGTCCATTTCGGCGCGCAGATTGTCGTGAGTGATCATGACGCCCTTGGGGTCGCTGGTGGTGCCGGAAGTGTAGAGGATGCAGGCGATGTCGTCGGGGCCACTGTGGGCGGGAGAGAAATTTGCAGGGCCGGCGGCGAATATCGCGTCCAGTGACGGCCCTCCGTGCCCATCGCCTTCCATGGCAACGAGGCGCACGTTCATATCGGAGACGGCACGCTCGGCGAGCGAGCGGAAGCGCTGGTCGACGAACATCAGCGTGGCGCCGCTGTCGAGGAGCAGCTTGGTTACCTGGTCATCGTGAAAGGCGGTGTCGAGTGGCACCACGGCGTTTCCGGCGGCGACGATGCCGAGGTGAGTAGCGAGCCAGCGCGGACTATTGGCGGCGAGGATGGCGCAACGCGCTCCGGCCGTGACTCCGTTTTCAGTCAGCCAGCTACCGATGGAGTCCGACATCTGCCGCAACTCGGCGTAGGTGTAGCGTTCAACGTGGTCGCCTTCAGGCCTGGACGAGAGCTGCATCTCGACCGCGACGTTGGACGGGAACCGCTGAACCGTTTCCAGGAACCGGTTGTAGAACATGGCGTCTAAGCGGAATAGTACAGGAGGGCGGCGGTACGAGGCACGAAATCGTTTGAGCCGATCGCACCGAGAGTGGGAGAGAGCTGGTAGAAGTGTTTCCGGAGTGCGTCGTGCCCACGTCTGCTCACTGCGGCAGATGTGGGGCGCGGGAAGGCAGATGTGAGGCAGCGAGAGTGGCCCGGCGCACTCGTGCGTGGCCGGAGGCATCAGATGGCTCGGAGGAGACACCGCACATGCAGACTGCACATGAGTTTTTATTACACGGATTGAGCGAGATGCTCAGCGCCGAGCAGCAGCTCGTAGAAGCATTGGGCAAGCAGGCAGAAGAGAGCAGCCGCCCGGACTTGAAGAAGGCATTCGAGAGCCATCAGAAGCAGACCGAAAAACAGGCAGAGCGCCTGGAACAGTGCCTCGAGGAACTCGGCGAAGAAACCGAGGAGACCGAGTGCAAGGGCATCCGGGGACTCGTCGAGGAGCACGATACCTTCATGGAGGAGGAAGACCCGGCGGAAGACATCGCCGATATCTTCAATGTGGGGGCGGCGAGCAAGGTCGAGAGCTATGAGATCTGCGCCTACAACGACCTGATCCGCCTGGCCGATTTGATGGGCCACAAGAAGGTCTCCAAGCTGCTGAACCAGAACCTCAAGGAGGAGGAGCAGACGGCCAAGAAGATGGAGAGCTTCGCCAAGAAGCTGAAGCCGGAAAACATGGGAATGGAAGAAGAGGAAGAGGGTGCGGAAGAGACACCTCGCCGTGGAAGGCGTAGCGCGGCATAGGGCCGAAAGTCGCCGTAACAGGGCCCCTATGGGGCCCTTTCTTCTTGGCGAAAAATCGTTTCACATCTCGGTCATTCCCGCTGATGTGGCGAACCTGGAAGTGCACTAAAACCCCGCTACTCTGCTCGAAGCCGATCGGAGTCGTGGGTTATCCGGCAGCATCCAATATAATGTTGGAGTTGAATCGTCAGACCGGAGTGCGCCGGTCCGATCCGACCCGAGGACCATAAGTTTTGATCAATAAGATAATAGGCAAGGTATTTGGAACCCAGAACGAGCGCGATCTGAAGCGCCTGGGTCCGCGTGTGGAGCGAATTAACGCGCTCGAACCGGAGATGCAGAAACTCTCCGATGAACAATTGCGCGCCAAGACCGACGAATTCAGGAAGCGCATTCAGGACCGTCTGGCAACAGCCTCCGGCATGGCCGAAGAGGACGACCCAGACCGCGTCAAGCAACTCGAAAAGGCTTACGCGGATGTGATCGCCGAAGCGCTGGACGAGATTCTCGAAGAGGCCTTCGCGGTGGTCCGCGAGGCTGGCCGCCGTGTGCTCAACATGCGGCACTTCGATGTGCAGCTTATTGGCGGCATGGTGCTGCACCAGGGCAAGATCGCCGAAATGAAGACCGGAGAAGGTAAAACGCTGGTCGCGACCCTCCCGGTATACCTCAATGCGCTCTCCGGGCGCGGCGTTCACGTTGTGACGGTTAACGATTACCTGGCTAAGCGCGACTCGGAGTGGATGGGCAAGATTTACAACTTTCTCGGCCTATCGGTCGGCGTCATCGTGCACGAACTCGATGATGACCAGCGCAAGGCTGCGTATGGGGCTGACGTAACGTACGGGACGAACAACGAGTTCGGCTTCGACTACCTGCGCGACAACATGAAGTTCGATGTCAACGATTGCGTGCAGCGCGGGCATAACTTCGCAATCGTGGACGAAGTCGACTCCATCCTCATCGACGAAGCGCGAACCCCACTGATCATCAGCGGCGCCAGCGAGGAGTCGACCGACAAGTACTACCGGGTGAACAAGATCATCCCCAAGCTGGAAATGGGAGAAGAGTTCACGCCGCCAGAGGCACGTAAAGCGCTGGAGCAGGGGAAGCTGTCGGCGGAGCAGAAGGAAGAGTTAATAACGGAGCTCTCTCAAGTCAGCGACGAGGCGAGTTCGAAGATCCTTACGGGCGACTTTGTCATCGACGAGAAGCACAAAACGGCGACCGTCACCGAGAAGGGGTGGGAGAAGGTCGAAGGGCTGCTGGGAATTACGAACATCGCCGATCCCGAGAACTGGGCGCTGAAACACCACGTGGAGACGGCCGTCAAGGCGCATCACATGTATCACCGTGATGTCGAGTACGTGGTGAAAGATGGCGAGGTCATCATCGTCGACGAGTTCACGGGCCGCTTGATGCCGGGTCGGCGGTGGTCCGACGGTCTGCACCAGGCGGTGGAAGCGAAGGAAAACGTAAAGGTCGAGCGCGAGAACCAGACGCTGGCGACTATTACTTTCCAGAACTACTTCCGCATGTATCGCAAGCTGGCCGGTATGACTGGTACGGCGGAAACGGAAGCAGCGGAATTCCACAAGATCTACAAGTTGGAAGTCGTCGTCATCCCGACGAACAGGCCACTGTTGCGCGTTGAGAATGCAGACGTCGTTTACCGCACCGTGAAAGAGAAGTTCAACGCAGTTGCGGACGAAATCCAGGAACTCGCGAAGAATGGTCAGCCGGTGCTGGTCGGCACGACTTCGGTAGAAAAGTCGGAGCGGCTGGCGGACATCCTGAAGAAGAAGGGTTTCAAGAACCTGGTTGTGTTGAACGCCAAGTTCCACGAGCGTGAAGCTGAGATCGTCGCGCAAGCCGGCCGCTTTGGCGCGGTCACGATTGCGACGAACATGGCCGGCCGCGGCACCGATATTCTGCTCGGCGGCAACCCGGAATTCGCGGCGAAGCAGGAAATGCTGAAGAAGGGCTTAGCCCAACCGGTCAAGGTGGCAGAAGGCGAACTCGCCGTGCATCGCGACGACCAAAGCATGACGTACTGGTACTACCAGGGAGCGGAGTATAGCTGTCCGACCGACAAATGGATGGAAGCTATGAGCCGCTACAAGGCCCAGACGGATGAGGAACACGAACGCGTTATCAACGCCGGCGGCTTGTTCATTCTCGGCACCGAGCGGCACGAGTCGCGGCGTATCGATAACCAGTTGCGCGGACGTTCTGGACGCCAGGGAGATCCCGGTGCATCGCGGTTCTATCTTTCGCTGGAAGACGACCTGATGCGCATCTTCGCCAAGGAGTGGGTGAGTAACCTGCTCCAGCGGCTAGGGATGGAAGAAGGAGTGCCGATCGAGTCGCGCCTCATCACGCGCCGCATCGAGGCTGCGCAGAAAGCGGTCGAAGCGCAGAACTTTGAGTCCCGCAAACACCTGCTCGAGTACGACGACGTAATGAACAAGCAGCGCGAGGCCGTTTATGGACTGCGGCGCCAACTGCTGGAAGGACTCGATCAGAAGGAACTCATCCAGCAGGATTACGTTCGCGACATGCTGGGCGGGCTGTTAGACAAGTACGCCTCCGAAAACACGCATCCGGAAGATTGGGACTTTGCGGGGCTCAAGAATGAGGTTTTCACAAAATTCGGCGTCGATATTTATGCCGAGGGCCTTCAGCCGCAGAATCTCAATCGCAGCGAACTCGGTGACGCGGTCTTCCAGAAATTGATCGAACGCTATGACGCGAAGGAGCGCCTGCTCGGGCCAGATGCGATGCGGCACCACGAGCGGATTGTCATGTTGAGCGTGCTCGACCAGTTATGGAAGGACCATCTCCTCAGCATGGATCACCTGAAGGAGGGAATCGGGCTGCGCGGCTACGGGCAACACGATCCGCTTGTTGAGTACAAGCGCGAGTCGTTCGACATGTTCGAAGCCATGATGGGGCGCTTCGAAGAGGAGACTGTTCGTTACCTGTACCTGATGCAGGTGGTGGATGCGAACGAAGAGCGCCGCATGCGTCAGCGCGCAGAAGAGACGGAACACAGCGCGCACTTTGCCGCTCCGGCCGATACCACGGACGGCAACGGCAACGGGCGTGTCCAGACGACCCTGGACGAGATCGAGCGTGAGTTTCAGCGCAAGAAACGGCGCGAACTGGAGCAGGCGAAGATGGCCGGATCAGGCGACCAGCAGCCAGTTCAGCAGGTCGTGCGTGGGGATAAAGTGGGTCGAAACGACCCATGTCCATGCGGCTCCGGGAAAAAGTACAAGAAGTGTCATGGTGCGTAAGTACCATGCGGCATTGACCCGAAACCCGCCCCCGCGGCGGGTTTTCGTGTCAGCGCCTATTGCACCTTCGTATGCTCTAAGTAGAAATATCGAATGCAGCTACAAAGGCGATGGGTGCATCCTATAAGTGGAGCCCTTCCCCAGATGCTGAACTTGCACTTTGCTCGACTAATCGAGAATCATTCGACCGAACTCGCGGACGGCCTGGCTCGCCGGCTGCATTCTTCCGAGAGAACCACCGCTTATCGCAAAATCCCAACAGATACGCTGAGGGACCAGTTGCAGTCGCTTTACCAGAACCTGAGCCTGTGGCTGACAACAAAGACCGAAGCCGAAATCGAAGAACGATACACCGAAGCCGGGCGACGACGCGCGAGGCAGGGAATTCCCGTCGGACAGTTTTCCTGGGCGGTCATTATGTCGAAGGAATACTTGTGGCAGTTTCTCCTTCGCGAGGCCATGGCCGACCATGCGCTGGCACTACTCAGCGAACTCGACTTCCTGATGTTGCTGGAACAGTTCTTCGATCGAGCCCTGTATTACGGCGTGAGCGCGTACGAGCAGCAGGCCAAGAGAGAAGCGGCGTAAAGAACGGATCAACGCAGAGGACGCCAAGGTCGCGAAGGAGATACGGTTATCTCTCGGCGATATTTGCGCACTCTGCGTATTCCTTTAGGGAGTCTTGATCTCTTCGAAAGTCATATTCCGCGCCTTGCTTCCTGACTTCTTCCGCCATTCCTCGAAGAGCTGGCCGTAAGATTTTGTGATGTACTGTGACTCGGCAATTCCGAGTTTCTTTGCGATGGCGTCGATCCAATTGGGCTTTCCTTCCAATTCAGCTAGGTTGCCGATGGGCGTGCGGTCGACCACGACCTCGCCCTGGCCGTCGCTCCATTCGGCGCGGTGCTTCTCATAAACAAATGAGGGCGAGAATCCCAGCGCGCGAAGGATGGCGTCCATTTCTTCGCCGTTGCTGATGGCGGTCTCGCTCTCGGCGCGCGTCTTGTGGCGTCCTTCGCTGCCTTTCGATTTATGCGTCAATTTCCATTGTTCGCCATATTGGCGTAGGCGGAGGATTTCGCCCCGGGAGCGGAGTTCGCTTCCGGCGTCATAGAGGGTATTCCGCTCGAAGGTGGATGCGGTTTTTTGCTGAAAGCCGAGGTCGCAGAGTTTGCGTTCGAGCTCGGCAGGATCGGAGACGAGGAATTTTACTTCGACTTCGTCGGGCATGAAGAAAGCTTAACGCAAAGGATGCGGGGATCGCTGAGGAGAAGACGGGGAACCACGAACGACACAAAGTAGGACGAAGATCGTTGAGAAGAATCAGTTGCCCCTGGGGCGTTTCGGATTCCGCGAGCTTCTTCTTCAGCGTTGCTTCGCCGCCCCTGACGGCGGTGCCCTGCATTTCGAAGTGTGCTCCCAGGAGAAGGTGGCCGGAGCCGATGAAGGCGCGAGCGGGAAAATCCTTCTTGAAGTAGGAGCGGTAGACGTCGTTCCATTTGCCGAAGAGCGAGACATCAGAGCAGAAAACCTGGACGGAAACGAGGTCGTCCATGTTCATGTTGGCCTGTGCGAGAACAGCCTTGAATCCGTCGAGCACGTTGCGCGCTTCCTGCTGGACGTCATCAGGGAGCTTGGCGGTCTTGGGATCGAGACCGATGCGGCCCGCTATGTAAAGCGTGTCGCCGACGAGAACCGCATCGCTGAACGGCGCGTTGATGTTCTTGTTGGGGAGATTGATGTAACGCTTTTTCGGCGCCTGGGCGAACGCACCGACACCACCACACAAAACGAGGGCCAGAGACAGCAACTTACGCATGGAGAGGATCTACTCCGCAACAAATCACTGTCTCACCAAAATGGAGGTTTGTACATCCCCCTTTGCATGAAGGGAACTGCTTTGTAATCAACCGATTTGCGCCGTGTTGCTAGGGGCGTTTAGGTGGTTGCGGTGCTGGAGTTGCAGGCTGCGCGGGCGCCGGTGCTTGCTCGTGCCACATGCGTTCGTAGTATTCCTGCATCTCCTTGCGAGTCTGGGGTGTCAGTCCCTTCAGCCATGCATTAGGCGCGGCGGCGCGCACTTCCGCCGTAACGCCGGGCAGCAGTTCCTCAGCTTGCGGCAGGAATTCGCCGTAGAAGATTTTCGCAACCTCGTACATGCCATGCCACTGCACGTAGTCATTGCCCATCATGGATGCGCCCATACGGGAGCGGCGTCCCTGGTGATGCCACAGCTCGTAGTAAGACCACTTGATTGGCGCGTCGAAGGGAACCTTGGTGATTTTGCCGGCGGCGGTGAGCTTGGCCATGATGTCGCGGGCGGGAGCGAAGAACTTGTCATTGCTCATGTTCACGAGGGCGTCATATTGCAAATAGAAGTTATTGGTCCAGTCGGAAGCGTGGCAGTTCGCGCAGACCTGCTTCATCGCGGCACGCTTTTTCTGCCAGTCCGGTGTGAGGAAGGCGACTTCCGGACGCAGGTTCCACGAGAGACGGGTTCCGACGTCGTGCGTGTTTGGAAACGATGGGATTGCGCCCATGTGGCAGGTGGCACATGTTGGGGCGGCGTCATAATCCTCGCCCAAAACCCACTTTGACGAACCCAGGTTCATTTTGTTCGCGAACGCGCGGTAGGTCACGCCGTGCTTGCTCTCGTTGTATATCTCGATGTGCGGGTGGTCGGGGCCGAGATGGCAATAGCCGCAACTCTCCGGTTGGCGGGCGATGGCAACCGAGAATGTATGACGGCTGTGACAGACAGAACAGGATCCGAACGTACCGTCCGGATTGACCCGACCGATGCCCTCGTTGGGCCAGGTGCGCGGATCGAACTTGCCGTTTTGCGTGGCCTTTACGAAGCTGCCATGGCATTTCTGACAGCCCATGACGCTGGCCTGCTGACCTTCAACAACATCACCGAGGACGTTGTCGAGCGAGCCGAGGATCTGCCCAGCCTGCGCGTGGTGACTGCCTTCAAACTGCTTCACTTCTTTTGCGTGGCAACCGGCGCACTGGGTTGGTCCGACCAGAACTGAGATCGTGAAGCCGTTGTGGTCGAATGCTTCCGGACGACTCTTGTCGGCCTTGTGACATTCGTAGCAGCCGACACTCGCGGTGGCGTGCCTGCTCTCACTCCACTGCTTGTAAATGAGAGGCGCTTGCTGCTGATGACACGCTATGCAGGTTTCGCTCTCGGTGGAAACTTTCTGCGGGGTCTTGGATTGGGCGTAGGCGCTGGTTAGCAGGAATGCGGCTGCGAAGATGAAGATTCGGCTGACCATTTGCGGCTCCTTGTGAAACAAGAAGGTCGAGAACAACCCCAAGGACTGGGGCCCGACAGCCACAAAAACCACGGTGAAATTATAAGCCTGAGTGCAAACGAGAAGATATTACGGAAAAGAAGGCGAGCTGGCTGCCCGCCTTCGTTGGCCCTATCCAGGCCCTGTGATCGCGCCAAAAACACGGGCGCGAAATCGATCGCAACTAGGCGGCGACGGTCTCCACCTTGCGGAAAGTCGTGTACTCAACGGTGAAGTACTGGATGTTCGGCGTGTCGTGTAGCAATGGGCGGACCATGTCAATGATCTTCTGGTATTCCTTTTTGTCGTAATTTTCGCAATCCTGCTTGGTTCTCCATAGCGTGAGGCTGATGCTCCTGTCGTGCGTGTTCTCAGGACTGAGAGTGATGCAATCGAGGAAGCCGGTCTGCCGCTTCAAAATTGGCAGGATTTCTTTCTCGTAGATGTTCTTGAATTCGACCAACTTCTCCGGCTTCAGATTGACTTCAACCTGACGTGCAATCATGGTGGCTCCTTTCAATTCATGGTTGAGCATTGACAGAAGTCCAACTCCGGCCGAAATGCGAATGCATCGGGCTGGGGCCGGGAAGAAATGCCGGAAGGCACCACGTAGAGGAACTACGTTGGGTCGAAGTATAGGCCGGGCAGGATGTGCAAAAGCGGGGAATAAATAGATTTATTTGGAAAGAGAGATGCTCGCAAAGGCAAAGGGAAGGGGCAAAGGGGAAACGGCAAAACAGGTCGATCATGAATTGTGAATCGTGAACCGCTGTTTGCGCTGGATGCTTTGGCTTTCCACGATCCACTATTCACGCGTTTCCCGTTTTACCCTTTGCCGTTTAAAATTCGTGTGTGGGTCTTTTCCGAAACATTCATGTGACGTTGGAGATGATCAAGTGGGAGCACTCGTTCCTGACGCTTCCGTTTGGTCTGACGGGCGCCGTGATCGCAGCGCAGGGGATTCCTTCACCGCACGTGCTGCTCTGGATCTGTGTGGCGCTCGTGGCGGCGCGCTCGGCGGCGATGGCCTTTAACCGCTTGGCCGACGCGGAAATTGACGCGACGAATCCGCGCACGCGGACGCGGGCGCTTCCGGCGGGACTGCTGACGCAGCAGTTCGTTGCCGGGTTTACTGTGATCAGTTCGCTGCTGCTAGTGTTGGCGGCGTGGCAACTGAACCGGTTTGCCTTCTATCTCTCACCCGTGGCGCTGGCAATCGTATTTGGGTACTCGTATACGAAGCGGTTCACGCGCTGGGCGCACCTGTTTCTGGGCCTGGCCATGGGAATCGCGCCGGCAGCGGCTTGGGTGGCCGTGCGCGGAGACCTCGACCCGCGAATCTTCCTGCTCACCGGCGCGGTAATGTTCTGGGGAGGCGGCTTCGACGTGCTCTACAGCTGCCAGGATTACGACCACGATCGCCAGGAGAACCTGCACTCCGTTCCGCGCTGGTTCGGTATCGCGCGGGCGCTGATCATCTCGCGGCTGTTCCACGTCATCGCGTTCGCATTGTTCCTCGCGACCGTGTACGCCTTTGGGCTGGGAAAGATTGCGTTGGCCGGAGTCATCATCACGGGTGCGCTGCTGATCTACGAGCACTCGCTGGTGAAGGCCAATGATCTGAGCAAGCTGAATGCGGCGTTCTTTACGACCAATGGACTGATATCGGTGATGCTGCTGGGGTTCGTGGTGGTGGATCGGGTGCTGGGTGCGAGGTTCTAGGTACGAGGTGCGAGTGAATGCGAACCGCGGATCTTCGCGGATTCACGCGGATCATTCGAATCAGAAGATCATGCTGTTATCCTAGTACTCACTGCAATCTATGTGAGGCTCTGAATGTTACTAAGCGGTCTTTTCCCCCCGATTACCACGCCCTTCTATCCTGACGGGAAAATCTATTACAAGAAGCTGGAGCATAACGTCGATCGCTACTCGAAGACGCCGATTGCCGGCATTGTCGTGCAGGGTTCGACGGGTGAGGCGTTGATGCTCAGCGATGAGGAGAAGCGCGAGGTGCTGCGCGTTGCCATGGGTGCGGCGGCGCCAGAGAAAGTAATGATAGCCGGATGCGGCATCGAGTCGGCGTTTGAGACGCTGCGGCTGATCGAGTACGCGGCGAGCCTCGACTACGACGTTGCCATGATTCGAACTCCGCACTATTACAAGAGTCAGCTGAAACCGGAGAACATGCTGGCGTTTTACCGATTCGTGGCGGATCGATCGCCGCTGCCAATCATGATCTACAGCTTCCCGCCGAGCACCGGTTACGACATTCCCGCTGAAGTTGTGATCGCGTTGGCGGAGCACCCGAATCTACTGGCCATCAAGGAATCCAGCGGAGTGATCGAGAAGGTGAAGCGGATGGTGGACGAGACGCGGCACATTCGCCGCAGTACCACCGTCACAGAACGCTTTGAGCCAGTTACGGCGCGTATGTTGAAGAAGGCAAACTCGGTTGCGGCTGGAGAACTCGTTCCCGCGGCCGCGTTGGTCGGTGCCGGGGGTTCGATCGCACTGACGAAGCCGTCATCTAGCGCGGTCCAAGTCGTCGGGAACCTGAAAACGCGGCAGAAGGAAATCGGATTCCAGGTGCTGGTGGGTTCGGCACAGAAGTTCCTGCTCTCTCTCGAAGTCGGTGCGGTCGGTTCGATCCTGGCGTTCGCAGATGCCGCTCCGACCGCCTGCTACGAGATCTACGCGGCATACAAAGATGGTGACAAGAAACTCGCACAGGAGAAGCAGGAACGCATCGCCAAGGCAGCGACCCGCGTCGTCGGGGAACTCAGCGTGCCGGGCGTGAAGTACGCAATGGATCTGAACGGCTACTACGGCGGAAACGGACGCTTACCGCTGCTGCCGCTCAGCGGCGAGGTGAAGCAGGAGATTGAGCGGTTGATGGAGAACATCAAGAACTAGCATTCAGCAATCGGCATTCAGCATTCAGTCGTAAAGGTGGCGCAATGGAAAGGCCGGGCGGAGCTCCCGGCCTTTTTCGCTGATTGGTGACGGCTTCACGCTACCTTATTTTTCCGATTCTTCTGCAGAACCTTCGGGCTTCGCGTGCCGCCGCTCATGCCGCCGCGGTTCGGACGCTCGGCCGGCGTAACCTCTTGCGGTCGCCGTTCGTTTTGGCGACGGTTCATGGTGCGGCCGGTCGTTCCCGGGACATGCGCAGGTTGATCTTCGGCAGGGCTGCCGGTCGTTGCTCCACCGCGCGAGGTCTTCTGTTCGGGACGCGCCGAGGTCTCACGCTGCGCATGCGCCTGGCGACCTCGTGATTCCGGCTCCTCTTGCCGCCCATTGTATTGGCGATCCCGTCCGCGAGAGGTTCCACCCGAGCGCGGTTCAATTCGAGTCTGCCACTCGGGCCGGTTCTCGCGATCACCCCTGGTGAGTGATGGCTCGTGCTCTTCCTCCTCCAGAGATTCTTCCGCGCGATCTTCTTCCGCAGAGCGCCCGCTTTTGCTCTGTCCACGACGGCTCTCGCCTTCGGTTCGGCGGGCATGCAGTGGATCGGTTCCTGGATCGCGACCCTCGGCCTCGCCCGTGTGTGGATCGACGACGTAGAGGAGATCGGACAGGTCAGACGCGTGCTCTTCTTCCTCGGAAAGGATGTGCTCGATCATGATTCGCGTCGTCGGGTCGTTGTCGCCAAAATGGCGAATCATCTGCTGATAGACCTCAATGACCATGCGCTCGGCAATGAGATCTTCACGAATCATGTCGGCCAGCGACTCGCCTTCCTTGTACTGCGACACGGAGCGCTGCAGCAAGGAAGCGGGGTTGAAATCTGGTTTACCGCCGAGTTGCTGAATACGCTCCGCGATTTCATCCGAGTGTTCGCGTTCGGCGTCGGCGTGCTCTTTGAATTCGTCGGCGACGGCGCGACCATGCACGCCAGTGGCCATGAAGTAATGGTGCATGTAGCGAAGCACGCAGACAATTTCAGTTGCGAGCGCCTCGTTGAGGATTGCGATGCTGCGGTCCACGTCGCCCTTGTAGGTGGCGGTAACGGCGCCATCCTCGATCTTTGAGATTGCGCGTTGACGGATTTCTTCCACATCTTTTACGAAGCTGGCCATGAAAACCTCTCAGGGGAGGCGCAGGACGCGCCGAAGATTTGTCGTCCAATTAGGTGCGGGAAGGGAACCGTAAGATGCCAAACGACCGTCGCTGGTGATAAGTGGCTGGTTGTTGGTTGATTCGCAATCATCACTGGCCTGTGGATTTCCAGGTTGTCCTACCTCATCGATACTGCTCAGCTTTTCACCTGCCACCGCCTTTCCGGCATCTTGCGCCTGAACGGAATCATCTGTAATATCGAACGAACGTTCGAAATAGGGCTGCTCGTGGGAAGCAGCAGGCGCGTGGGGCGTCACAGGGAATGGCACTCAGGGCAGTGAAACCGACGAGAGCGGCTTCGCGTGCGAATGAAAACGGGGCACGGCGGAGCTCGTCTGCCGATTCGCGTTTCGACAGGCGATTGGGCGAAATTCTCGCTGCCGGGGCCGAGGTTTTCTACGAAAAAGGTTATGAGGGAGCCTCTATGCGCGACCTGTCGCGGCGCACAGGAATGTCCCTCGCCGGCCTGTACTACTACTTCGAATCGAAGGACAAACTGCTCTACCTGATTCAGCGACACACGTTTACCGAGGTTCTGCACAGACTGCGCGAACGACTGGCCTCGACCAGTGATGCCGAAGATGCCGTGCGCACCATGATTCGCAATCACATTGAGTACTTCGTCGCGAACATGACGGCCATGAAGGTTTTGGCGCACGAAGACAACACACTGAAGAACGGTTATGGCAAAGAAATTCAAGCGATCAAGCGTGAGTACTATCGCGTGTGTTCCGGCCTGCTGGACGAACTGCGAAAGCACAGGTTCGGCAACGATGGCCCCCCGCGCCGGAGTGAGCGCCGAGTCGCTGTCATGAGCCTGTTCGGCATGATGAACTGGATCTATACCTGGTACAACCCCCAGGTCGATCCGGGCAGTGATGACCTGGCTGAGCAGATCGCGGACATGTTCTTGAAGGGCGTATTTGCTGAGAAGAGACCCAACCCTACCGGTGCCAGGTAGGGGTAAGGCACAAAGAAATTCTGTTTTACTGACATCTTAAAGATTTGAAAAGGAGTGACCATGGCCACCACTTCCGCAACCGAGACCCAGACGCTCATTAACTATCGCGTCGCCGACGGCGTCGCGGTGATCGAGATGAACGATCCCCCGGCGAACACCTATACCTACGAGATGAACCGGCAACTCGACGATGCCATTCTTAGGGCGCGAATGGATAACGATGTTCATGTAATCGTGCTCACCGGTGCGGGCGACAAGTTCTTCTCCGCCGGCGCGAACATCAAAATGCTCGCCTCGGTCGATCCCACCTTCAAGTACTACTTCTGCCTGCACGCGAACGAGACGCTGCTGCGCCTGGAGCACACGCCGAAGCTGGTCATCGCCGCGCTGAACGGGCACACGGTTGGCGGTGGGCTCGAGATTGCCATGGCCGCCGATATTCGTATCGCGCGCAAAGATGCCGGCAAAATCGGCCTTCCGGAAGTCAATCTCGGTGTACTGCCCGGTACTGGCGGAACGCAGAGGCTTTCGCGCCTCGTCGGCAAATCGAAGGCAATCGAACTGATGGTCACCGGCAACACGTTCTCGTTCGAAGAGGCGAAGGAGATGGGCATCGTCAACGACATCTTCGAGCGCGAAAATTTTATGGTAAACATCATGGACTACGCGCGCCAGTTCTGCCCGCCGAACAAGGCCGCGAAAGCCGTTGGCCATATCAAACGTTCAGTGCAGACCGGCTGGGAGCTTCCAATGGAAAGCGCGCTCGCCATCGAACGCGAACTACAGGCGCTGCTCTTCAACTCGCAGGACGCGAAAGAAGGTCTGAACGCGTACGTGGAGAAACGGCCGGCGGAGTTTAAGTCGAAGTAGGGGTACCAGGTACCGGGCGCCGGGTACCGAGGTAGAGTCGGTTTAGCCTTGGCACTCTGGATAAAAAAGAAAGTGACCCGGTACTTGGAACCCGGAACCCGGCACCCAAGAGAGGTTCTTATGCCCGGAAAAGTTTTCAAGATCGGCAGCTTCAACGATTGGGTCGGAATGTTCGAAGATTGGCGCAAGGAAATCGGCGTCAATACCGGCGAGATCCAGAACTTCAAGTTCGACACGCTCTTCGGCGCCATCGAAACCGACGAGATCCAGTTCGGCTCGTTCAAGGGCCGCAAGAAGTGGGAGAACGTGCGTCAGATTCC
This sequence comes from Terriglobia bacterium, assembly GCA_032252755.1. NCBI lineage: Bacteria > Pseudomonadati > Acidobacteriota > Terriglobia > Terriglobia bacterium. Next base: position 123,488 of record JAVUPY010000032.1, on the reverse strand, counting down.
GACGCAGAACATCCGCGACGCGCTACTCAACATGATCGTCTACCAGGGCGACACCGAGTTCGCGTCGGTCGAGCAGCAGCGCTTCCTGTTCGAAACCGCTCCGACCGACTACGACCGCCAGGCGCTCACGCGCGTGATGATCGAGGAGATGCGCCACGGCTGGCAGATGTCAGCGGTCCTCGTCGAATTCTTCGGGTCATCCGGAAAAGTCGAAGCGCAGAAACTGCTTGAACGTCGCGCGTTTGAAAATCAGCGACTGCTTGGCGCCTTCAACGTCGACGTCGATAACTGGCTGGACTTCTTCACCTACACCGACTTCGTCGACCGCGACGGCAAGTTCCAGTTGCAAATGCTCAAGTACTCGGCCTTCGCGCCGCTGGGCCGCTCGATGAGCTACATGCTGCGCGAAGAGGCATTCCACATGGGTACGGGCAACGACGGCCTCGCGCGCATCGTGAAGGCGGGCATCATACCCGCCGACCTGCTGCAGAAATATCTCAACAAGTGGATCTCGTGCTCACACGACCTGTTCGGTACGGATCACTCGTCGAGCGCACACTGGGCGTACGTCTGGGGTGTGAAAGGGCGCTACGACGAGCCGAAGAACGATACGGCGGCGGATCTCGACGATTTGAACGACTACAACCGGGCGCTCTATCACCAGGAGGTCGCGGGGCTGGTCGACCGGTTGAACAACTACCTGAAGCCGGGAACAGAGCCACTCTACGCGCCGGACATTAAGTTCAATCGCGAGATCGGCCGGTGGAAAGATCAGAAGTTTCACCCGAAGACAGGCGAACCCGTCGGCGATCGCGAATACGAACAGCGCCTGGGCGAGTGGCTGCCGAACGAGCAGGACAGGGCGCGGCTGCTCGACGTCATTCGGAATGAGCCGAAGTGGATCAGCCCGAAGGAGGGTGCACGCGATCCGCTGGCGTCGATCGGCGAGGTGCGGAAGAGCGCGATCAACATCTAGAAGCAATTCCCAGTTCTCGGTTCTCATTCCCACTTGGGCCAGAGTTTTCTGGTTCTTTGATTGTCTCGAACACTCGGGGGTCTAACTGAACTGAGAACCGAACTGAGAACTTGCTCTCCTGCCTTACAATAGCTTTTATTGACGTGCTGGAGCCGAGACCAACATGTCCGACCAATACCGTCGTCTGAAAGTTGAACTTCATCCCACGGTCGCGCGAATCACGCTGAACAATCCGCCCCTGAACATCATCGATGCTGAGATGATCGATGACCTGTCACTCGCGCTTGCCGATATCGAGCGGCGACCGGGAATCGTTGCGGTCGTATTTGCCGGTTCCGAACGCGCGTTTTCCGCGGGAGTCGATATAGGCTCACATGATCCGGACGGTTTCGAGCCGATCCTGCGCAAATTTCACGAAGTCATCGGCGCGATTGTCAACTCTCGGAAGCTGACGATAGCCACGGTCCGGCGACATTGCCTGGGTGGCGGCGCGGAACTCGCGCTGATGTGCGATCTGATCTATTGCTGTCCGGATGCGGTTTTCGGCTTCCCGGAGATCAAGCTGGCATCCTACGCACCCGTCGCGATGGTGGCCCTGAGTGCGGTTATCGGCCAGAAGCGCGCCGCAGAACTGCTCCTGACCGCTCGCATGGTGACGGCCCAGGAGGCGCACGACATGGGCCTCGTGAATGGCGTTGCCGGCGACCCTGAGATACCGATGACCGAAACCGTCGCGCGCGTCCAGCAGTTCAGCCCGGCCGCACTCGGCATCGCGAAAAAGGCCTTCTACGCCTGGAACGCCATACACTTCGACAAGGGTCTCGCCCGCTCCGAGCAAATCTACGTCGACGAACTGATGAAGACCGAAGACGCGAAAGAGGGAATCCGGGCGTTTGTGGAGAAGCGACGGGCTAAGTGGGTGGGGAAGTGACGGTTACCGAAGCAAAAGAGACTCTGATTTCCGCGATGGACTACATGGCCTACCGCGAAAACGGGACTAGCCTCTACGATAGTGACAAGAACCGGCTCTTCGGCTCTGAACACTACAACTCGGGACCGTCTGTTTACTCGCCCAGTCCATGGGAAGGGAAAGACTTCGAGAGGAAGATGGCGGAGTTGCTGCAAATGGCCATGATCACCCCCTCTACAAGAGAACAATACAAACAGGCAATTCGGACTGTCCTCGGGAGAAACTTAGTTCTGAACAGAATTATTCTTCGTTATTGGTTCTTATGAGTGACGGCCACTACGAACGCACGAATCCTGACGCAGTTTGCGGCTGCTATAACTGTGGCCGCATTTTCCTCTTCAAGGAGATCCAGGACTTCTGGAATGAAGGCGAGACGGCAGTATGCCCGGGCTGTAGCATGGACACGGTCGTGATAGAAACCGCCGATATGCAGGTCACGCCGCAGCGGCTGTCTGCAATGCGCCGAACGTATTGACTGTTTCGCTGAGTAGTTGAGAAGCTGAGTAGCTTATGGATTGGGAACTCACCACACAAGATCTGAAACAGAAACTCGACAACAAAGCCGACCTCATTGTTCTTGATGTTCGCGAACCGGTGGAACGCGCGACAGCGGCGATTGAACCCTCGGTGCACATTCCCATGGGCGAAATTCCGGCGCGGGTGCAGGAACTCGATCCCGAGCAGCACATCGTCGTCTACTGTCACCATGGCATGCGCTCGCTGAACGTGACCGCCTGGCTGCGCCAGCAGGGATTCGAACAGGTTCAATCCTTACGCGGCGGCATCGACCGCTGGTCGCGCGAAATCGATCCCAAGGTGCCGCTGTACTGATTGCTGCTCGCAAAAGTCGTTTGTACCTTCGCGAAACACGATAGACTATTCCGCTACACCGCATCCGTCATGAACAAAGAACTCATAACTCTTCGTGTGAATGGACGGGAGCACCAGTTGGCGGCCGAACCCAACCGGCTGTTGCTCGATGTGCTGCGGCGGGACCTCGGCCTGACCGGCTCCAAGCAGGCGTGCGACGACTCTTCCTGCGGCGCCTGCGCGGTTCTCATCGACGGCGTTCCCATGCTTTCGTGCACATTACTGGCAGCCTCATGCCAGGGAAGCGAGATCATGACCGTCGAGTCGCTCGCAGGCGATGGCCGCCTCAACGCTCTCCAGCGCGCCTGGGGTGCCAGCGGCGGCTCCCAGTGCGGCTTCTGCACGCCCGGCTTCCTGATGACGATTAAGGCGCTTCTGGAGAACAATCCTGACCCAAGCGATGAAGAGATCAAGCGCGCCATCAGCGGCAATCTCTGTCGCTGCACCGGGTACACCCAGATGTACGACGCGGTGAAACTCGCATTGAAGTCGCAGGCACGGGCGGCCGTGGGCGAATGAGCGACTACTCTGTCGTAGGTAAGCCCGTGTCATTCGTCGATGCAACGCGAAAGACGATAGGCGCCGGACAGTACACCGACGACATTTCGCTTCCCGGCATGCTCATCGGTAAGATATTGCATTCCCCACACGCCCACGCACGAATTCTCCACATCGACGCTTCGAAAGCGCAAGCACTCGCCGGCGTCGCGGCGGTGCTCACCGGCGCCGACTGTCCGACGGCGTACGGCATTCTTCCGATCGGTCATGACGAGACCGCGCTGGCGGTCGACAAAGTTCGATACATCGGCGACAACGTCGCGTGCGTCATAGCGATCGATGAGGCGACCGCAGAGCGCGCGCTGGAACTGATTGATGTTCAGTATCAACCGCTACCGGCCTACTTCGATCCCGAGCAGTCGATGAAGGCGACGGGCGAACTCATTCACGCCGACAAGCCGCGCAATATCGAGAAGGAATATCACCACGTTTTTGGCGATCCGGACACGGTGCTGGCGTCCGCCGATTTAGTCCACGAGGCTCGGTACATCGCGAACGAAGTGACGCACGCTGCGATGGAGCCCCACTCCACTCTGGCCGCGTTTGAACTCAATCCTCAGACTGGCGAATCGTGGCGGCTCACCGTCTGGTCCTCGACGCAGGTGCCGTTCTACCTGCAGCACAAGCTTTCCCTGGTGCTCGATCTGCCGATTTCACAGATACGCGTGATCAAGCCGCTGGTCGGCGGCGGGTTCGGCGGCAAGAGCGAGATTAATCCGCTGGAGATCATTGCAGCCGTTGCGGCGCGAAAGGCAATGGCTCCCGTCAAGATCACCTACACGCGCGAAGAAGTCTTCTGGGCACACCGTGGGCGACCCAGAACGATTGTGGATTTGAAGATCGGCTCAAAAAACGATGGCCGCATCACCGGAGTCTCCGCGAAAGTCATCCAGGATGGCGGCGCATATTGCTCCTACGGACCTGTCTCGGTCCTCTATTCCGGGGCGCTGCTGCATGCGATTTACGATCTGCAGCATGTGCGCTTCGACGGCTACCGCGTGCTCACGAACAAGCCCGCGTGTGGCGCCATGCGCGGTCACGGCACGGTCAACGTGCGCTTTGCGTTCGAGAGTGCCCTCGACGAGCTCGCGGCGAAGCTGAAAATCGATCCCGCGGTAATCCGCACGCGAAATCTACTGAAAGCGCCCACGGTCACGGCGAACGGTCTGCGCGTGCAAAGTTACGGCCTTCCCGAGTGCATCGAGAAAGTGGTCGAGCGTTCTCAGTGGAAGCTCCGCAAGGGAAAACTCGGTCGCGGGCGTGGCCTTGGATTGGCGTGTAGTCATTATGTGAGCGGCGCGGCGAATCCGATTCTACGCTCCGATACGCCACAGTCGACGGTCGAAGTAAAACTCGAGCGCGATGGTTCGGTGGTCGTGTTCACGGGCGCCCCGGAAATCGGGCAGGGCTCCGACACGGTAATCGCCCAGATCGTCGCCGAGGCACTTGGCTGCAAACTAGACCGCGTCAAAATCATCTCTGGCGACACGGACCTAACGCCAGTCGATCTGGGTTCTTATTCGAGTCGTGTAACTCTCATGACCGGAAACGCCGCGCTGCATGCAGCAGAGAGCGTGCGCAACCAGATGCTCGCGGGGGCGGCCGGCTCGTTCGGTTGCGAATCTGAGAACGTCGTTATAAAAGACGAGACGATTTACAGACGGGGGATGGAGCGAAGTATCGAACTAGAGAGACTGGAGCGTGTACACGGTGTTGCCGCCCGATCCGGTGCTCCTCGGGGTTCTCTTCAGAAGATCTTCGGGGAGGAGAAGAAGAAACAGTGGATGACCTTCGACGAGGCGGTCGAACTCACGATCGCGAAGTTTGGTGCCTTACGGGGCGTCGGGTGGTACTCTCCGCCGTCGGATTCGCGCGGCGCGCTGTTCAAGGGCGCGGGAGTAGGTCCTGCGCCAGCGTACTCTTATGCCGCGCAGGTGGCTGAAGTGTCTGTAGACGAAGAGACCGGGCAGGTGACGGTACATAAGATCTGGGCGGCGCACGATTGCGGTCGCGCGCTGAACCCACTCGGCGTCGAAGGGCAGATCATCGGTTCGGTCTCGATGGGGTTGGGCCAGGCGCTGCAGGAAGAGATCGCGTGGAATGCCGGGCGGGCGATGAATCCCGGCCTGCTTAATTACGCGACGCCAGCATCCATCGAATCGCCCCTGGTCGAGCCAATCATTGTCGAGAGTATCGAACCCGAAGGTCCGTTCGGTGCAAAGGAGGCCGGCGAGGGCTCGCTGGCCGCGACAATTCCTGTGATCAGCAACGCCATTTTCGACGCCGTTGGCGTGCGCCTGCATGAAGCTCCGTTCACGCCGGAGCGTGTACTGGCCGCCCTGCGTGCGCAAAAGGGAATGAAGCGTCTCGACCTGACGGAGGGTGTCGATCCCGCCGCACCCGCGCAGTTCCGCGAACACGGCGCGAAACCGGAGGGCAGCCGATGAGCCTCCCCGAGTTCCGGTTGCTGCGTCCGCGAACGGTGCAGGAATCGGTCCGCCTTCTTGAGCAGCATGCGCCCGATGTGCGGATCATAGCCGGGGGAACCGACCTGATCCCGTCGATGAAACAGCGGCTGTTCACGCCGAAGTACGTGATGGACATACGTGGGATCGAGTCGATGCACGGCATTCGCGCGATGCCGGGAGCAGGCGTGGAGATCGGGGCGCTGACGACGATCAGCAACATCGAAGATTCTGGTTTTCTGCAGCGCAATTACTCCGTGCTGCACCACGCCGCGGTGACAGTCGCGTCGCCGGTGCTGCGCAATATGGGGACACTCGGAGGCAATCTCTGCCTTGATACGCGTTGTCTCTGGTACAACCAGTCGCTGCAATGGCGTAAGAGCTGCGGCTTCTGCCTGAAGAAGGACGGGAACCAGTGTCATGTCGCGCCGGGGAGCGATGTCTGCTGGGCGGTCTTCAGCGGCGACACCGCGCCGGCGCTACTCTGCCTCAATGCCGAAGTTGAGGTCGCTGGCCCGAACGGATTCCGCCGCATCCCTATCGCGCAGTTCTATGGCAATGACGGCATCGCTCACCTACGAATGCAGCGCTACGAAATGCTGACGCGTGTCCTGCTGCCGGAAGCGTCCTCGGGTTGGAAGGGGAACTACCAGAAGCTTCGTCTTCGTGGGTCAATTGATTATCCGCTCGCCGGAGTGGCGGTTGCGATGAAGGTCAATCGCGGCGTCGTCGAGCAGGTGCGCGTCGCGATCACCGGAGTGAATCCCGCGCCTCTTCTGGTGCCCAGCGTTGAACATGCTCTGGTGGGGAGAGCCGTGAGCGAGCACTACGCACAGGTTGTCGCCGAACTGGCGGCGCAGACCGCAAAACCGCTTACCACATCCATGCTCACACCAGAGTATCGGCGGGAGATGGTGCGGGTGTTCGCGAAGAAGGCGATTTTGGCGGCAGGCAAAGCCTGACCACGAAGGGCGCGAAGAGACACGAGGTCGTAACCAAAAGCCTCGAACTGCATCGAATAGCACAGGAGAAACTATGTCTTACGAAAAAGCTACTTTTGGGGCGGGGTGTTTCTGGGGCGTAGAAGCTGATTTCCGCGAAATTCCAGGTGTGGTCGACGCAGCAGTCGGCTATGAGGGCGGAACGTTCGAGAATCCGACCTACCACGACGTGTGCACCGACCGCACCGGTCATGCCGAGGTTGTCGAGGTGACGTTCGATCCCGCTCGTGTATCGTATGACACTCTGCTCGCCCGTTTTTGGAAGCTGCATAACCCGACGACAAAGAACCGCCAGGGCCCGGATGTCGGAACGCAATATCGTTCGGTCATCTTCTTCCATTCACCGGAGCAGGAAGCTGCAGCAAAGGCTTCAAAGCAGGCGGCCCAGGCGCAGTTCCAGAACCCAATCGTGACCGAGATTGTCCCCGCGCAGACTTTCTACCGCGCAGAAGATTATCACCAGCAATACCTGGCGAAGCGCGGAATGAGACATTGTCATATCTAGTCGAACTGTGAATTGAGAGCTCCTGCCCAAAGCGGGAGCCTTTCTCTTACCGCCTGCCGGTACTCGCTGTTCATCTGGTAAATTCATCAGCGCCGGTATTCAACTGGAACCGGGCACTGGGAACTGACTTGCTCACCGACTGTCACATACATATTTCGCCCATAGAAATGTTTCGACCCGAGGCGCTGGCGACGATGAAGCGCAAGCGAGCGAACTTCGCGCAGATCGAGGAGTTCTCGCGCTCGCCGAAGGCGTTCCTCGCGCATCTTGATGCGTGCGGCGTGGATCGTGCCGTACTCATCAACTACGTCGCGCCGGAGATCATCGGGTTCACACCCGAGGTCAACGAGTGGATTGCGCGATACGTGCAGGCCGACCCGAAGCGCCTCTTATCGTGCGGCAGCATCCACCCGAAGCATTCGCCCAACGTGCTGGCCGACATGGAGCAGATCGTCCGCCTCGGCATTCGGCTGATCAAGATCCACCCGCCGCACCAGTTGCTCTATCCCAACGATTACCTGCACGGAACGAAGGAACTGGAGATCATTTATAGTGCCGCCGAGGCGAACGGCATCCCGGTGATGATTCATACGGGTACATCGATTTTTCCTGGCGCGCGCAACAAGTACGGAGACCCGATTTACGTCGACGATGTCGCCGTCGATTTCCCAAAGCTGAAAATCCTGCTGGCGCACGGGGGACGGCCACTGTGGATGGATACCGCATTCTTCCTGGTGCGGCGGCATCCTAACGTATATCTCGACATCAGCGGGAACCCGCCGAAATCGCTGCTCAAGTATTTTCCGCGGCTGGAGGAAATCGCACACAAGTCGCTGTTCGGCACGGATTGGCCTGGGCCGGGCGTGCCGGATATAAAAGGCAATCTCGACGATTTCCGCGCGCTGCCGCTGAGTGAAGAAGTAAAGCGGCGGATTCTGGTCGGAACTGCGAAGGAGATTTGGGGATAATCTTCGCCCACGGCGCGTAACTCAACGTGCGGATGACAGTTTCAGCCAATCGCGTTGATACGCGTAGGACAGCACCATAAGCACGATTCCCAGCGCGATAAAGCTCACGATGCGGTACCCCTGCTGTAGTTCTGAAACGTCGTAGAGAAAGACCTTTCCGACGGTGAAGGCGATCAGCACCAAAGCCTGCCAGCGCACAAATGACGACATCTTCCAGAAGCCGTAAATCATCAGCGCGGCACCGTAAGCGAGCCAGATCGCAGAGAAGCTGAGGTTCCGCTGGAAAATGATCTGCTGGGTCCCGGCATGGGAGACGACGTTGTGCGTGCGGAACCACGCGGCAAGTTCGCGGTTGAAATAGTCGGAGGCTTCGAGTGTGAGTGCGACGAGGGCCAGCACGTTCAGCAGCACTGCCGCAGCACGCACAAACGGCATTTCGCGCGGACTCGCGTTCCGATACCCGGCAGCAACGATTGCACCGAGAACCCCGATCGCTACGAGGTAAGTCGCGAAGCGTTCGTTGAGCATGACGGTTTGAACCTGGAAGCTCTCGAAAAATAGCAGGCGAACGATCGCGAGGGGTAAGGTCGCGGTCGCGAGATAACGTAAGAAATCGGTCTTGATGCGGCTGGCCACGAACAGCAGCAGGCCCGATTCGATAAGCCACCCGATAGTGATCCAGTGTGCTTGGAACGCCAGAGGCACGTAAAGTGTGGCGAATGTGAAAGCGATTGTCGCGTGAATGAGATCGACGAGGTGGACGACGTCAGGCTCGCCGGCGCGGCGCTTGAGTTGAAATCCCAGGAGAACATAAACGACTGTCAGTCCGGCGGCGTACCAGGCAAGCGTGGGCTGGTCCTGGTCGTACATGGCGTAGAGGGCCGCGAACAACTGCGCGGCATTTGCGAGCGGCAGGACGGTGAGCGTGATCGAGAAGCCCTGGTGCCAGCGCGAGCGTGTGAGCGGCGTGAGCAGCGGAATGACAGCGAAGATCGCGGCGAATAGCACCGCGTAGAACACCGTCAGGGGGCGCTGCGGGCCGCTGTAATACGAAAATTCCCAAACCCAGTAGAGAATGATCGTGCCGATGAAACTGCCGACCAGCAAGCGCCGCCACGGCTTCCGCGCCACCATTGCGAGCACGGCAAGATCGAGCAGGCACACGTAGGAGAAGAGAACCACCTCCTGGTTCTGCCCGGTTGAGAGCAGGATAGGAGTGGCAAAGCCGCCGAGCATCGCAAACCCCGCGAGGATTTCCGCGTCCTGCTTGAGGGCGAGGAACATTGTGAAGATCGTCACGGCGATCATTGCCACGAACGAAACCGCTGCGGGTATAAGTTGGTAGACCTGACAGGCACCCCAGAGCGATAGATAGAGGGTGCCGATGCCGATCGCCTTCAGGGAATAGGAGAAACCCGCGAACCCTTTTCGCCGAAACAGCTCGCTCCATGCGATCAGCGCAACACCGCCAATCAGTCCAAGCGCGATGATCGCCGACGCACCGATCCAGTTGTTATCGAATGCGTACTTGATGAAATAGGAAATGCCGATGAGGGTGGCAATGATGCCGATGCGATTGAGCCAGAGCTGCCCGATCCTACTCTCGAGGCCTCCGGGGTGGGGCTCGCGCGCTGAGGGATGAGCCGGCAGCCTTGGCGAAGGTGTTGGCGCGGGGATCACTGGCGCTGGCGCTCGAAACGGAGGCACCGGTTGCTCCGACGGAATTCCTGCTTGCTGCTCGAGACGATAGATGCGTGAGGTCAGGGTAGCTACCTGGGCCCGCAGAGCAGCCAGTTCGTCGTCAACCTTGGACATAAAGAAAAAAGTAGCAGAAAAGACCCACATCTGCGAACGGCGGCAGATGTGGGACACGAAGCGGACTACTTACGCGGTAGCTTCGCGGCCGTTGCCGTTGCGCTTATCGAGTTCTATACCGAGACGCTTGATCTTCTGGTTCAGCGTGGAGAGCGGGATACGGAAGCGCTTGGCGGCTTCAGTCTGGTTCCACGCACATTTTTCCAGCATCTCGCTTATGATGCGGCGCTCGGCGTCTTCCATGATGTCAAACAGGGAAGCGTCAGGCCGCGAGCCGATCAGGTCCAGTGTGGAACTTCGGCCCACAATGCTGTCCGGCAGCAGGTCCGGCGTGACCATCGTTCCGGAGGCCAGCACCACCGCGCGCTCCATCACGTTTTCCAACTCGCGAACGTTGCCGGGGAAGTTGTAATCCATCAGCGCGTGCAGTACTGCGGAGGTCACCGTGAGTAGCGGCTTTTGATTCTCTTCGCAGAAGCGTTTTACGAAGTGGTCGACCAGCAGCGGGATGTCTTCCTTGCGATTGCGCAGCGGCGGCAGATCGATGGTGATAACGTTCAGGCGATAGAAGAGGTCCTCGCGGAACTTGCCGTCCTTCACAGCCTGGCGGAGATCGACGTTCGTCGCGGCGACGATTCGGACGTCGACCTGCACTTCGTGAATGCCGCCCAGGTGCATGAATTTGCGGTCCTGCAAGACGCGCAGGATCTTCGCCTGTGTCTCCATCGACATCGTTCCGATTTCGTCGAGGAAAAGCGTGCCCTTATCCGCGACTTCGAACAGGCCCTTTTTGCTTGCCACCGCGCTGGTGAAAGCGCCCTTTACGTGGCCGAAAAGCGTCGATTCCAGCAGGTCGGCCGGCATGGACCCGGTATTGACAGGAATGAACGGGCGATCCTTGCGCGGCGAGTTGATGTGAATCGCCTTCGCGATCAGTTCCTTGCCGGTGCCGCTCTCGCCGTTCAGCAGGATGGTGCTCCGGCTCGGCGCGACCTGTTGCACCAGGTCGTAAATCTTCTGCATCGGCTCGCTCTTGCCGACGATGTTCTCAAAGCGGTAGCGCTTGTTGAGAATGCGCTTGAGCTGGATATTTTCTTCTTCCGCGCGCCGACGACCGATCGCAGCGGCTACGTCGGCCAGCAGCTTTTCGTTTTGCCACGGTTTCTGGATGAAGTTGACTGCACCGCCCTGCATGGCGTTAACGGCGTTTTCCACCGTGCCATACGCGGTGATCATGATGACGGCGAGTTCGGGCGCGCGCTCGCGAATGTCGCGCAAAATTTCGATGCCGTTCCGGTCGGGAAGCGCGAAGTCGAGCAGCACGAGATCGAAGGGACGCGTGGCGATCTGGTTCAGGCCCTGTTCGCCGTCCTCCGCGACCTCCACGGCGTAGCCTTCCATTTCGAGCAACGTTTGCAGCGACTCGCGGATTTCAAACTCGTCATCGATGATGAGGATCGTCCCCGCCGTTGCGCCGTTCTGGGCGTTGGGAGGGCGGGAAACCAGTACGTCAGACATTGACCGCCTTTCGAATCATTGGGAATTCCATGAAGAACCGCGTGCCTTCGCCAGGCTTGCTCTCAACGCGAATCTTCCCGGCATGCTCCTGGATGATGCCGTAGGTAACCGAGAGCCCAAGTCCGGTGCCGCCGCTGTTGCCCTGCTTCGGCCGGTTCTTGGTCGTGAAGAACGGATCGTAGATCCGGTGAATGTGTTCCGCCGCGATGCCTTCGCCGGTATCGCCTACGGTGACGTGCACGGCGCGACCATTCGTCGTCGCAACGCTGAGAGTGCCCCCTTTGGGCATCGCATCTTTCGCGTTCAGGAACAGGTTCAGGAAGACCTGTTGCAGCTTCCCGGCGTTGCCCTGGATCGGCGGCAAGCCGGTTGTTAAGTCCCCCTGTACCTTGATCCCCGCGGTTTTGAACTGATGTTCCAGCAGCGCCAGCGTGTCGTGAATGATCTTATTCAGGTCCACCGGCTTGAACTCGGTGCCGCTGGTGCGAGAGAAGTTCAGCAGATTGTTAACGATCTCCGACGCACGGAAGGTCTGCCGCGTGATCTTGTCCAGCAGGGCAGAGCGTCTCTCGTCGCCCTGCAACTGCTTGGCGAGCATCTGCGCGTACGAAGAGATGACGGCCAGCGGTGTGTTGACCTCGTGCGCGACGCCGGCGGCCAGCAGACCGATCGACGACATCTTGTCGGACTGCGCCAGTTGCGCCTCGAGATCCATGCGCTCGGTGATATCGTCTACGATCACCACGCGGCCCACAGCGCTGAAGTCGCGGGTGACGAGTGGGGCGATCGCGATATTGCAGGTGCGCGTATCGCCCGCCGTGGTGCCCAGGCGGAACTTGTAAAGATTGTGGATGCCCGCATTCTGCCGGACGCGGTAGAACTCCTCGCAGAAGCTTGCCGGGAGAACTTCGCTGATCGGCCGGCGGATGGCTTCGGCGCGCGGCAGGGCATACATCACTTCCATCTGCGCGTTCCAGGATTCGATACGGTCGTCGAGATCGAGCGTGAAGATACCAACGTTGATCGATTCGACGATGTTCTCGTTGAACTCTTTCAGGCGTTCGTACTGCTGCACCTTGGTCGCGAGTGAATCGTACAGCCGAGCATTCTGAATGGCGATCCCGATGTATCCGGCCAACGTTTCGAGCAACTCGACGTCTTCGCTTGACAGGAAGTCGCCTTCGCTCGTCTTGCCCATGCCGAGCACGGCAATCGTCTTGTTCATCACCGTGCAGGGAATGTAGTAATTCAGGTCGAGCTTCTGGATCGTCTGCTGCGCGCTCTCGGTTTCCCGAACCGCCTGGTGGGTGTTGTCGAAGAACAGGTGCCCGGACTGGTATTCAGGGCGATCGGCGAGGAAGCTCAGGTCGAGCGCCGTTGTTTGCGCGATGCCGAACGACTTCGCAAGCACGAAGCTGTCCCCGAACTCATTATCCGTCGCCGTAAAGATCGCGATGCGGTCGATTTCCAGGGTGCGGGACAGGCGGTCAATGACCATCGACAGCAACCGGTCGAGATCCGTTTCGGAGTTCAAATCGCGGCCAAATTCCAGCAGCGTTTTACGGAAATCGTAACGCTTGCGGTAGAAGATCTTGTCGAGCCGGTCGGTGATGTAGTTTTTGAATGGATCGAAGAGCAGCGCCGTCACCACGATCGCGGCGATCAATCCCGACGGGCCCATGCTCGGGAAATTCTTGTGGAACAACTCGGCTGTCATGCCGACGGCCGCGAAGTAGATTCCTGCAATCGTTGCCGCTGCCAGCGTATAGGCCATGCCCCGCTTGAAGATCAGGTCCACATCCATCAACCGGTAGCGGAAGATCGCGTAGCCGAAAGTCAGCGGCACGAAAACCAGCGACAGCACCGAGAACTTCATCGCGAAGGACGGTGATGCGCCCATCAGGTACGGAATGACATAGAAGAGCGTGAAGGGCGCGACTGAAAGGACCGTGCCGCGCGTCACCCACTTCATCTGCTGGCGCATCAGCGGCGTGCGCGAATTGCGATAGCTTTGGAACAGCACCACGGCGGCCCAAATGTAATACCCCGTGAGGTAAACCATCTGGATGCGGTCGAGGTTCCAGCGGACCAGTTCGCTCGGCGGTGTCATTTGCACGAAGAAGAAGTGCATCGCCAGGAGTAGCGCGCCCGGTATGTAAATCAGCCACGCCAGCCAATTTCTTCGCGCCAGGGACACCTTCTTTTCAGGGAAGGTCAGCGCGAAATGCACGAACAGCGCCGGCTGCAACAGCCACGCAACGACATTGCCCCAGTAGATACTAAGGTCAAACTGGTTCAGCTTCCCCGTGTATTTGAACGAGTAGAAGATGAATGAAACCAGGCAGAACAGGTAGAAGTGCGTCGACTTCGGCGCAGTCCAGCGCCTGAGGAGGACATACAGTCCGATGCCGAGATAAATCAGCGCGATGATTCGCAGGCCAAGATTGAACGAGCGGTCGGCCGGAGCCAGCAGGACGCCTTGAATATCAACGCGAATGCCATCACGCACGACCGAGTACGTCGCCTGCTTCCAGACACCAGTGCGGTACATCTGCCGAACCGCATCGGCAGTTCGATGAACCTGTGCGCCGTTGATAGCGACCAGTTGGTCTCCGACCTTAATTCCTGCCTTGTCGCCCGGACCGGCGGGGTCGACGCGCTGTGCCATTACGCGGCCATCGTGCTCTACCCACCACACGCCATCGACGGGCGATTCCCACTGGGTTTCTTTTTCGTAATTGATCCAGGCGAAGACTACCGCGGTGACGGTGAGGATTCCGAGGAGGATGGCCGCGAACCGGATTTGCAGATCCTTGGTCATGGGACCGTTAGGCGCCTGGCGAGAACTTCGCCTCGACGAGACGGAATTCTCCCGCTCTGTTTTCTGCAAGTCGGGTGCCACTAGGTCGGTAGCCATCTGATCCCGCTAAGTGCGTGCGGTATATAGGATTATTGGATTATACCCTTAGTTTTCTGGCCAAAGTTACAGAAAATGGAAATCCGCTCCCAAAAAGCATATCCAGCCCTAAGCGCAGTGAAATAGAAGAAGTTACACACTGGCATTTGGTGATCGGGGCCTTACATGTGGAGCACTGCGATTCCACGCGATCCAGGCGACAAGGTGCCCGCACCGCACATCGGAGATCGCGGAAGGGAACGCTCAACCGGGAAGCAGGTAGCCGCCGATTATCCTGCTGCTGCGGCTTGCGCCTCGCCCTTGTGTACGACCTCGTAAAGTCCAGGTTTGGAGGTAAAAGCGGTCCATTCAGGTCGGCTGACTAATTTTCGAAATTCGTCGCTGTGCGAGGCGCGGAAGTGCCCGGCGGATTCCCAATTGGCGACGTTGACGAAACGAAACGAAGCATCAGGGTTCACTGCGCGATAGAGTGTGTGGCCCAGATACCCGGGCTGCGCACGCATGTACTCATTCACTTCCTGCCACAGGGTGAAGAATTCGTCCTCTCGACCGGTGGGCACCTCAAAACAGTTAACAAGCGTTACGGCCATGTCTTTCTCCGCACAAATTGGATGGATCTGTTACTTGGAATTCAGTGATTTCCTTTGGTAGCCGACAGATAGTAAACGTCGTGCAATTGCCCGAATCCACAACGGAATGCGTTTCTGTGCAGACCTTCTTCCTGAAAACCGAGCTTCTTCGCGATCGCACGACTTTTCACATTGGATGGAAGAATCCGTACGAAGATTCGTTCAAATTGAAGTTCGTCGAAAGCCATTGCAACAACCGCGCGAATACACTCGCTCGCGTATCCACGCCGTTGCGATTCCTTGCCAATGAAATAGCTCAATTCAGCTGCCGGTATCTCCCACGTAATGTTCTTTACCTGTATTTGCCCGATCAGTTGCTCGGCACCCTTCTGCCAGATCCCATAGCAGAAGTTTTTGCGCTGTTCCCACTGCTCGCGCTTGGTGAGAATGAAGTTATCCATCTGTTCCCGGTTCTGCAGCGCCGCAATCTGTGCGAATTCTCGAATCAGTTCCAGGCGGTTCCCATCCACCAACCCGAGTAGCTCGAGAGCGTCCCCAGCGCGATAGGGACGTAAGATGAGACGCTCAGTCTCGATTTTCCGCGGAAAGTTTTTCTCACCCATTGCTGGACAGAAATCTAGCATCTCACCGCCTTATGACAAAGAAGGTGCTACGCTTCTGTTGTCGCGGGTTTTGGCTTCTTACGGAGAGCGGATATCTGAAAACCGATTGAACTTCAGTAAAAAAGGGGAGCCATTGGAGACTCCCCACACAGAAGCGACAGAGGCGATATGTTCGGGATAGATTCCACCCCGTCCGGAACGGTTGTCCGGCAGCAAGCGATTTAGATCGAGGCACAAGAGTGCCGGGACTGTGGAGACAACGACGGATACCAAGGTCACATTTACAAATCGCAACAGCAATGAGGAACTGGTAAGCGCTCCAAAGCTTAAAACGGACCAATTACGCAAGGACCGTTTCATGTTTGGTGAAGAATGCTGGTCCACTGTGGCGGGCCACCGGATGCGCTATTTGCGCGGGGGTTCCGGACCGCCGGTAGTGCTGATTCATGGACTGTTCGGCTACTCGTTCTCCTGGCGATTCAACTGGGAGGCGCTGGCCAAAGAGTTCACCGTATACGCCGTGGATCTGCTGGGCATGGGCTTTTCGGATCGTCCGCTAGTTGGGGCAGTACCGTATGACCTGCCCACAACTGCCGACCGGATGCTCGACTGGATGGCCGAGATTAGCATTCGAGACGCAGCTTTGGTTGGAACTTCGCATGGTGGCGGCTTGGTGCTGGCGATGGCCGCGCGCGACCGCCAGAAGGGCCGGGGACTGATAGGAAAATTGGTCTCGGTTGACGGTGTGAACCCCTGGACCACGCGGGGGCACAAGCGGACGGCGATCTTCGGACACCCCATCGGTGCCGCATTTTTCAAGATGCTCGCGCCGATCGTTGGTATCCCGAAGTTGTCGATGCTGGAACGCATGTATGGCGACAACTCCCTGCTGACACAGGCGACACGGGATGGCTATCAGAAGGGACTGGACGAGCCGCGAACCATCGATTATGGGATCGCGATTTGTCGAACCTGGCGCAGCGATCTAGCGTATCTCAGGACGGCGGTGGAACAGATCGGCGATTTGTCGACGCTATTGATCTGGGGACGGAAAGACAGAGTAGTACCTTTGATTGGCGGAGAAGAGTTGAAGCGCCACTTGAAGAATGCGAAGCTTGTGGTAATGGATCGCGCCGGGCACCTCCCCTATGAGGAGTACCCGGAGGAATTCAATCGCATCCTGCTGGATTTTCTGAGGAGCTGAGGTGAACGACGGACTCGAGCTATTGCGAAGCTTTTTTGACCAGTACGGCTACTGGACTGTTTTCTTCGCCCTGCTGCTCGAAAATGCGGGCGTTCCCGTGCCCGGCGAAACCGTTCTTCTTTTCGCAAGCTTTCTCGCCTTCGACCAGCAGGAACTCAAACTACGCTACATCATCGTGGTCGGAATAGCTGCCGCCACCCTGGGCGACAACATCGGGTACTGGATCGGTCGAAAGGGCGGCCGCCCTTTGCTCGACCGCTACTCGCACCTTTTCCGGATTCCCGCAAGTGTCATTCAGAAAGGCGAGGCGCTATTCGCCAAGCGCGGCCCGCTCGCAATCTTCTTCGCGCGCTTCGTCTTCGGGATGAGAATCATTGCCGGACCGATGGCCGGCGCGCTGAAAATGGATTGGCGGAAGTTCACCATCTTTAATTTCCTCGGGGCTGCGCTCTGGGTCAGCGTGATCTCCGTCGTTGGCTACGAGTTCGGCGAAGAATGGGATGACCTGGTTCGAATCATGGGCCGGGTCAACCTGGTCATCGGAATAATCGCGCTCTGGATCGCGTATATGATCTGGCGAACCTACCGCGCGAGAAAGAAAGCGCGGTTAATCGAAGAGTGATTCTTGTGAAGTACAAGGTGCAAGGTGCAAGGACACAAACCCGAGTCGTCTCGTGCCTTGAACCTTGCTCCTCAGTAGTTCGGTATGCGTGACACTCTGAAAGACATTCTCGCTGGCGTCGATCGCGAAGCGTGGATTCGCTTTGTGATCGCGGTGATTGGCCTCGTGCTTGCCTTCGGCATGGCGCTGCTTTCCACCGCCTTCAGCGAAGGCGGGAACATGATCGCGAGCATGGCGTTTGCATCGCTGGCGCTGGTGTTGGCGACAGCAGTGGGTGTCACCACGGTTCCGTACCTGGCGCGCCGCGTCGGGGTCGGCCGAATTCGCGATGCCTTCAACTACGAAGTCACGAAAGAAGGCGTCTTCTACATCATTTTGACGGTCGTCATCGGCATCGCCGCACTCAACACCGGCAATAACCTGCTATTTCTTGTTGTGGCCGCAATGCTGGCCGCGGTTCTCGTGAGCGGAGTTGCCTCTGCGATGAACCTCAAAGACGTCGATCTGGAAGTCGTGCTGCCGGGCCAGGTATTTGCCGGCCGGCACATGCTCGGCCGATTCATCCTTCACGTCCGACGCCAGTTGCTGCCCCTGCTCTCCGCCAGCGTCATCCCGCCCAAGCAAAAAGGCCAAAAGGTGCGTTGGGTCTGGCACCGCGCCACCTTTGAATTTCCCAAGTCCACCCAGAGTCACCGATCCTGGATTCGCTGGCCCGACGTCGCGCTCGAACGAGTGCGTGTCAGCGCACCGGTCCCTAACTTCTTCGATCAACGTGTCTATTTTCCCTATGTTCCGGCGGGCGAATCCGGTCACGCCGACGTCGATCTCTTTTTTCCGCGCCGTGGACGATTCGTGCAGAACGGATTCGGGCTTTCGACACGTTTTCCGTTTTCCTTCCTGGTGAAGACACGTCGCGTGCCGCTCACTCGCGAGATCATCGTCTATCCCTCGGTCGAACCCACCGACGAATTTTTCGAGGTTCTGCCGCTGATCACCGGCGAATTCGAAACGTATGTCCGAGGCCGCGGATACGATCTCTACCGAATTCGCGAATACGAACCCGAAGACTCCGCGCGCCACGTCGATTGGAAGTCCACCGCGAAATCTGGTTCGCTCAAAGTTCGCGAGTTCACTCGCGAGGACGAGCGCAAGATGCGCCTCATCTTTGACAACACGACTCCCGGATCCGTCGGCCCCGAAGTCTACGAGCGCGCCGTCGCGATGGCGGCCTCGCTGGCGTGGCACTTCGCGGGAGAGCACACGGACATATCGTTCGCGGGGAATGGTTACAGCGGCGATCCCGACATCTACCATTTCCTCGAGTACCTCGCCCTGATTGAGCCGAACAACGAACTGTCCGTACTCGAGAAGTTGCCCGCGACCGACGAGTACAACCTCGTAGTGACCGCGCGCCCACGCGGCAGCATCCCCACCGAACTCTGGCAGATGTCCTACTTCATCTTCATGAACGAAATTCGCGGGTGAGTGTTGCTGCTTTCTGTTCCGGGTCTCTCTGTTACTCGGTTCCGAAGGTGTTATATGGCGATGACTGCCCGCGACCGCAATGGGCGTATCCCCGTTCAATTGCGGTGCCTTCTTCGTAGTCATTCCAGGTCACGATCATCAGGAAGGGAAGCGGATGATCGGCGTTGTAGTAGCGCCTGAAGAGACGCAGTGACTCCTCGAACGTTTTCCCGCAACGCGCGTCCATCCTGCGGTTTCGGCCCCATGAAGCCCTCGAGTCGTTGAACCCGGGCCACGCCCCTCCCACGGGGATCTTGTTCGGGTACTTGTTGTTCATGGTTTTGTAGAAGTTCTCGAGGTAATCCTCACCCCAGTTGCTGCCATTGCGCGTCCATCCTTCTTTGCCCGGATGCACCCACGCGAAGAACCCGTCGAAGTCATCGACGAATTTCTCGTTGATACCTTCGTAGATGAGCAGCGGCGGATCTTCCCACGAGTTCAGTACCTGCCGCACGCGATTCCAGTTTGTGCGGTTCGACTTCGGAAAGATAAAGATCATCGGCCGCCCATTGAACCGCAGGTAGGCATCCCGGTCCGGCACCTGCGGCGAAATGTAGCGATCGTAGGCGTACTGCAGGTCGGAGATGACCGCCGCGGTCGTGCTCCCCGGGTCGCGATCGTTTTCGTCGTACATGATCGCAGTCTTGAATCCATTTTCCGCCGCAACCTCTTGCAGCAGGGAATAGCTCGTGTCCTCGAAGTGGTCGCGCTTGCCGTACCAGTTCACGATGAACGCGCGAATGCCCAACTGCTTGGCTTCGCCAACCTGTCGTTCGAGGACAACCCGATCCTGCGAAGAGTATCCGACATTGATATGGTTCGGACGCCCAAACCAAGGCTGATAAGCGGCAATCAGCATTGGGTCTGCACCCTCTCCTGGTTCGCGCCAGTTGGACTCGAGCGTCTTATGCAGGTCCACGCGAGATCCCCCCGAACACGCGACTGCCGCCAGCATTACCGAACTCAGAAATGTGAAGAAAAGTAAATGAGTGCTCCCGCGTTTATGAAACATGTTAGAACACACCCCTACTACCTCGAAACAAGTTGGATGAGAGTTGCGGGTGTGGTGTTGGATGCACTTGTCGAGGACAACACTGTGCCAGTGTCGGGGTTACACATTGAGGGGCAAGACCCTGGTTATGCGCAAGTTAATCGCAAGTTTGATTTTCGGGACCCTCTTGTTCGCCGGGTGCGCTCGTCATCAGGCCCAACCCGCTGAGTCGCGTCCGTTCGAGAGCACCGAGGCCATGCGAACGCTTTTTGGCAACTTCGATCTCATCATCAAGGCGTCGCTGTATCGCGTGCCCCAGGGAGCGGTGAAGGATCCCAACTTTGCAGACAAGGACGAAATCAGGGCACGCCCATTCTTCACGCAGGAAACCAGCGAGAACGGCATCCGCAAATACTACATGCTCACGTGGGCGAAGCCCGCCGGACAGCCCTTCGATTGTAGAGGTTGTGCACCTCTCATCTCCGCGGCGGTATTCGTTTCCGGCACCAATGGGTGGCAACTGGAGAGTGTCAGCCGCGCCGCGCTTGTCTTCGGCGATTTTGGTAAGCCGCCCGCGGCAGAGTTGGTACAGCTTGGGCCGGACCGCCACGCGCTCCTGCTGCGCGTCACCACGAGCCGGGCGCAGACCATGACGCAGGAGGCGCTGCTCGTGCCGTGGAAGGGCGGGGTGCAGGATGCGTTCCAGATTATCGCCGCCGATAACAACGAGGACGACTGCGGCGGCTCCTATCCGTGCTTCGGCTATCGCCGCGACCTCCGGTTCGTGCCCGGTTCAAATCCCAGCTACGACGACATCGTGCTGACGCTCTCCGGAAAAGACATGGCGATGAAGGGCCCTTATGATCTTCACACAGTGAAGGGCACTGAGCGCCTGCGCTTCCGAAACGGGAAGTATGTCGAGATAGAGAAAACCGGCCAGACAGTCATGGCCGAAAAGCAGTAGCCGATCGCGCGTTCATCTCGGGCATCGCGCTTTCGATTACCGCGACATCTTTTGGTCCGAGTCCGTACAGTGTCTGCAAGCCTCGCTCGATAACCGTAGTCGCCTGGCAAGAGCCATCAGAAGTCAAAGCCCGCACAGCATCCACAACCTCCTCGTATACGAGCTTGTTTGCAGAGGTGAGTCGCGGAATCGGAATGCGCACGGTCACAGGCCCATCAAAGTGCATCGTGCGAATCGCCTTGGCGAAGATGAAGCGGTACACGAACCAATTCATCAGTTGCGAATTCAGGATGGCAAGAAAGAAATAAGAAGAAAGCCCTGAGTTGTTGGCCAGTTGGTTGACCGTGTCGAGTATTACGATCTGCGGCGCGATCTTGTCAGTTGCAATGGCAGCCGTGATCTTGATGTGATCCACCGGGTTCTCGATATGTGCAACGATGTTCTGCACCAGGATGCTCCCGGGCCGCACGAACGCATTCTCTGGTAGGTCGGCGTTCGTCGAGACGAATCCCTTCTCGCCGGCGATCCGAAAGCGCTGAATCTGCTTCCCGCCGATTACCCGGCGCCCTCCGGCCCGTTCGAAAACATCGCCCTGGATCATCGCGCCGCGTGTGTTCGTGATGTACTCGCCCAGGAAACTCCCAACATTCCGAATCTTTAGCCCCACCTCAAGTTCCGCTCGCGTAATCCCATTAAGAAAGAAACCAAACGTGCCACTGTGTTCCTTCTGAATTTCAGCGACATCACAGAATCGCTCTTCCTCCCGCCGCCGATTGGTGTAGGTCCCCGTGCTCGCGCCCTTCTCTGCAACATAGATAACCTGCTCGAGCTTCACCTTCGGCCAGACTTTTCCGACGTCCACCAGCGTCGTCAGTGCGTCGATCATTTCGCCGCGAACTTTCTCCCAACTCGATGAGTACGTAAACGCCTTCGGCACGATAAATCCGTTAACACCACCGGGCTTTGTGAGCGCTCGCAACGAGTGAACCATCATTAACGCCGCTGTATCGCTGGTTCCAAGGTCGAAGCGGTTCCCCAGGTACTTGCGCACAACCCCGCTCAATTCTGCTCCGTAAGGCGGATTACCAAGCACAACGTCAAACCCGTCGGAGCGAAAGACCTCTGTGAATTCCTGCTCCCATGAGAACCCGGCGAGGCCATCTGGCGTATCCGGTCCGGGGGCAACGAGCGAGTTTCCGCACTTGATGTTGGTTGAGAGGTTCGGCAACTCTTCTGCGAGATCCGGTCTCTGCGCCTCTCCGCCGCCCTCCAGCAATTTCAAAATCAGCGACAGCTTGGTTACTTCGACCGCTTCTGCGTCGAAGTCGACCCCGAAAACGCACTCCGCCAGAACTTGTCGTCGAATAGCAAACGGCAGTCGCACCTTCCCATGACGATCACCCGTTGCATATTCCCGCTCTTCAGGATGCCGCTCGAACCAGCGCGAGTGCTCCTCCAGCATTCGCTCATACACTCGCAGCAGGAACCTGCCCCCGCCACACGCCGGATCGACGAATCGCATCGTTCTCATCTCAGCCGGAGACTTGCCCGCGACGAGTTTCCCCACTGTTTCCTCGACGATGTAGTCAACGATGTATTGCGGAGTGTAAAAGGCCCCCGCGTGCTTGCGCCTGTCTCGTGCCGGTTCGAACCGAGGCCCGCTCCGTGCAAGAGTCAATCTCTTCGCCAGGAAGCTCTCGTATATCGAGCCGAGAGCCTCTGTGGTAATGGCCGCCAAATCCGGCCAATCGCGTGCAAACCCATCGGCAAGGTTCGCCAGAAGGCGGTCGGGCACATTCGAGTCCTGAAGTTGGTCGTCGGAAGGCACAAGCCCCAGCGTCTTCTCGATTGTTCGCCATTGTGCTTCTGAAAGGGGCACGCCGCGGTCCTCGCACATCCGCAGGAACAGAAGTCGAATGAGGATCCGGTCGACAGATCGCCCAACAGAAACATCGTTCCACCGGGCGCGACGACCTCGGCGAACCAAGTCGTCCGCCATCCTCTCCCGGACGGCCTGGATGAATCCTGGTAGCTCGAATTCCGCTGTCCTCGTCTCTCGATTTGTCGTACCCATGACAGAACCCTCGATTTTCGCATGAGAGCGCCCGACTCTCCCGGAACTTCCTTACCTCCCCCAACGTATCTTCCATTGTCAGTGGGTTTCAGACAGTGACCCAGCGCCCTCGGCGCGGCACGGAGGATGATATGAACGGCGGAGAGTTCATCGGATTGGCGGCAGTGGTTTTGACGTGCGGTATCCCGCTCGCGGCTTTGTACACCTATTTCCGGGTTCGACGGCTCAAGAGCGAGGAGCGAATGGCGGCTATCGCCCGCGGCGTGGCGGTCCCCATGGAGCCCGAACTTACACAGGTAGCGCGCTCGCGTCGTGCCGGCATCCTGCTCGTATGCGCGGCCCTGGGCTGGACGGCAACCTTTGCCCTCATCGGCCGCATTGAGCACGACGCCTACATCGCGTCCTACTTCGGCCTGATCCCGTTCGCCATCGGCATCGGCTTCTTCGTCGACCACCTGATGGTGAAGCGCGACCTGCAGGTTCACCAGTAAGACTTAACCACAAAGGGCACGAAGGACCACTGAGCTGAGTCCTTCATGCCCTTTAGTGTCCTTCGTGGTTTGTTTTTCTTTCCCGTGCTATCCTTCGCTCGACTCCCTCTCAAAAGGGCTCTCTGGTGCTGCTCGAACTTCGGGTTGAAAACTACGCCGTCATTGACAACGTGGTCGTGGAGTTCGGCCCCGGCCTCAATCTCCTGACCGGCGAAACCGGCGCCGGCAAGTCCATTCTTATCGACGCTCTGGCCCTGCTCCTCGGCGAAAAAGCCTCGACAGACGTGATCCGGCACGGCTCCGACCGCGCCATCATCACCGCCGTCTTCGAAGCCGATTCGAGGCCATTGTGCGAGGCCCTCGAAGCCAACGGACTCGACTCCGACGCCGACCAGGTCATACTTCGTCGCGAAATCCTTTCCACCGGCAAGGCCCGCGTCTTCGTCAACAATCAGCCTGCGACTGTCGCGGTTCTCAAGCAACTGGCGCCGCACCTCGCCATTGTCCATGCGCAGAATGAGTCGATGATGGCATTCGATCCACCCGCGCGCCTTGCTCTCCTCGATACCGCTTCCGGGATCGACACGGCTGCCGTCACGAACGCCTTCGCCGAGTGGAACCGCATCCGCCAGCACATTGCCGAACTCGAGCAGGGCGAGAAGGACAAACTCCGTCTCGTCGATCTCTGGAGCTTCCAGCTCAAAGAGATCGACAATGCTGCGCTTCATGCCGGCGAGGACCAGAAGCTCGAATCCGAAAAACGCGTGCTGGCCAACTCCGAGCGCATCCTCAATGCCGCCCTCTCCGCCTACGATTCGCTGTACGACAATGCGCAATCCGCGTCGGCAACGATCGCGGCTGCCATGAGGCAACTTGAAGATCTCGCGCGCTTCGACCCGAAGTTCCAGGAATCGATCTCCCAGATTGAGTCCGCTCGCATCACAGTTGCCGAAATCGGAATTACTCTTCGCGACTATTCTGAGAGCATAGACGCTTCCCCCGAGCGTCTCGCCGAAGTTGAAGACCGCCTCGCCCTCATCGATCGTCTCCGCCGCAAGTACGGCACCACGCTGGAAGACGTGCTCACCTACGCGGACGACCTCCGCCGCAAGCTCAACGAAATCGAAAATAAGGATGAGGTTCTCCGTGATTTGAAGAAGCAGCTTGACAAGGCTGCCGAAATGTATCTGGCCGAGGCCCGTACGCTCTCCAAGAAGCGCTACGAAGTAGCCCACAAACTCGAGAAGACCGTTGAAGCCGAGGTCAACGATCTCGCCATGAAGGCAAAGTTCAAGATCGACGTCAGCGGCTCCGACGAGGAAGGGAACTGGACCTCGACCGGCTTCGACCAGGTCGCGTACCTGATTTCAGCTAATCTCGGCGAGCCCCTCGGTGCCATCGAGCACATCGCTTCCGGCGGGGAACTCTCGCGCGTCATGCTCGCCCTCAAGGCTTCGGTCGAAGCGGGTCGTGGCACGAAGAAGTCCGACCACCAGCGAACCTTGGTTTTCGACGAGATCGACACCGGCATTGGCGGTCGAGCCGCCGAAGCTGTCGGCCGGAAGCTGAAAGCCCTCTCGCGAACGAAGCAGGTTCTCTGCATAACCCACCTGCCTCAAATCGCTTCGTTCGCCGACCACCATTTCCTTATCGCAAAAAAGGAATCCGCCGGCCGCACCCGGACCACCGTGCTTCCGCTGGACGGGAAAGAGCGCGTGGAAGAGATCGCCCGCATGCTCAGTGGAGCCAGGCTCACCGAAGCCAGCCTCAAGAATGCCGAGCAGATGCTGACCCAGGTGGCAGGCAAATCTCTGCCATAATGCGCCTGTCGCCCTCTTTTTAAGACTTTCAGGCTCTCCCGATTGCATCCAACTGCACACGTGATGCACTATAGTGCACCATCGCACCTTCATTGATTTGCGCCGCCCCCAATGACGGATTCTCGCAACCTTCTGCCCCGGATAGCAGTTTGGCTCGCTGGCATCAACATTCTCGCGGGCCTTTGCGTCATTGCGGGCTGGCAGTTCCGTATCCCCATTCTCAAGGGTGAAGCTCTGGGTACTTTCGTCGCGCCCAACACTGCGCTCTGTTTTGTCCTGTGTGGGGTCTCGATTCTGTTGCAAGTCTCGGGTGGCCGCTGGCGTCCTGAACTCGGAGCGATCATCGGCCTCCTGGTCGGCATGTTTGCGCTGGCGACCGTTACCGAATACGTGTTCGGAATCGACCTCAGTATAGACCGCCTTTTCATGGCGCACCGGCTCTCCGACTGGAATATCCCCTTGCCGGGCCGCTTCGTCCCCAACACCGCCATCGGCTTCGTGCTGGCGGGCATTAGCCTGGTGACGTTGCGGATACCGAGACGCGGCTTAAGCGAATACTTCTCGCTTCCGGTATTGCTCGTCTCATACTTGAGCCTTATTGCATATCTTTATGGAGTACAACAGCTTTATAGTCACGTGATGGCCGTACATACGGCCATTCTTTTCGCGGTTTTGGGTTTCGCTCTGCTCTGCGGGCCGGCGCAACCAGTGACTGCTGAGACCCTTCTCAGTCCGTTCGCCGGTGCCGTCGCGACCCGGCAAATGATAGTCGCCGTCATCATCCTGCTTCCCGCCTTTGGAGCTATTCAACTCTGGGCGGAAGAAGGGGGATTCGTCACCGAGCGGTTTGGCATTGCGCTTTCCGTCATAGCTTTCGCGACGGTATTCACGGCCCTTGCAGTCTGGACGGCGACCACTCTGAACGAGGCCGACCGGAAAAAAGTCGAGATGGAGTCCGCCCTCCTCCGCAGCGGCCAGATTGCCGCGGCTGGCCGAATGGCTGCATCCATCGCGCATGAAATCAACAATCCGCTCGAGTCGATCACGAACATCATTTACCTTTTGAAAACCGAGAGCGTGCCCCAGGACCTGCGTGCCAAATACCTTGAGATTACCGAGAGCGAATTGGTCCGCGTTGCCGCCATTGCCCGGCGTACCCTCGGGTTTTATCGAGAAGAAGCAAAGCCCTCCGTCATCAAGGTCTCTGCGCTGCTGGATGGAGTTCTGGACGTGTATCGCAACAAGTTGGAAGGGAAGGTTGCGGTCGGCCGTCACTGCGACCCCGACTCGGAAATCTTCGCCAAGACTGGCGAAATCCGGCAGGTCTTATCCAATCTCATCGCCAACGCCGTAGACGCCATGCACGGCGAAAGCGGTCGTCTCGATATCACCATCGCTACCGCCGATCAAACCGTCATAATCGAAATTGCCGACAATGGATATGGCATAGCCGAGCAGAACCTGATGAAAATTTTCGATCCCTTCTTTACGACGAAGAAAGACGTCGGCACCGGTCTCGGCCTTTGGGTCTCCCGGGAACTCGTCGCCCGCAACAGTGGCACCATCACCGTGAC
Organism: Terriglobia bacterium; assembly: GCA_032252755.1. Lineage (NCBI taxonomy): Bacteria > Pseudomonadati > Acidobacteriota > Terriglobia > Terriglobia bacterium. The sequence goes on along the minus strand of JAVUPY010000032.1, from coordinate 96,469 downwards.
CAGTTCTACCGATTTTGAGAACCACGGCACTGTTTTCCACCTCACATTTCCGGCAGCCAAACTCGCACACGCTGCCAAAACGAAAGAGGCGGAAGAACCCCTTCGCGCTGAATCCACATCCGGCAGTTGAAACGGGAATACCCAGTACGGCTTCCCCTTGTTCTTGAACCTTGTCCTGTGCTTTCGCTCTTTCTTCGTTCCCCCAATGGAAGGTAGGTCCGTAACCCATCCGGCACCTTTCGGCGTCTAGTGAGGGTTCCTTCCTTGTACAATGCTGTCACAGGTTAGTTGCTGGCGTTCTACCCTGCACGCATTGGGAGATCCCCCGTACTGCATGCCGTTTGTCGTACCGCATCTGTACTATCAGGGGGTCCAACTGTGGCAGGGCCGTCCTCTCATCTCTGCCATATTTGGCAGGACTGGGCGAGGGCAGCAGTTCACTGCGGAATTCCCGCCGTGCGCTGTTGGAACCCGGCCTTTCTCTGTGCTTATGTTCGTGATTCCGTTGGAATTACGATAGGGTAATGGTGGGGTAACTGCGGGTTTTTCGCGCTGGTGGCATACGCAAAACTGATGACTCAGACTAACGACGCAAAGACATTGCTTCTCCTGAAACCACGCGGCTTTTGTGCCGGAGTGGTTCGCGCCATCGACATCGTCCGCATCGCGCTCGATACCTTCGGCCCGCCGATCTATGTCCGCAAGGAGATCGTTCATAACCGTCACGTCGTCGAGGATCTTCGCGCCAAGGGCGCCATCTTCGTCGACGAAATCGAGGAAGTACCGGAAGGCGAGCGCGTCATCTATTCTGCCCACGGTGTCGCCCCGGAGGTCCGCGATGCCAGCAAGACCCGAAATCTGCGGGTTATCGATGCCACGTGCCCGCTGGTCACCAAGGTTCACGTTGAGGCCGTCAAGTTTGCCAAGGAAGGCTACTCGTTGATCCTCATCGGACACCTCAACCATGACGAGATCATCGGCACTCTGGGCGAAGCTCCAGCCGTTACGAAGGTAGTGAGCACGCCGGAAGCCGTGGAAGACATCCATGTGCCGGATCCGAACCGCGTCGCTTACCTGACCCAGACGACGCTTTCGCTGGATGAGGCCAAGGACATCATCGAGGCTCTGAAGAAGAAGTTCCCCAATATCAAGGGACCGCATGCCCAGGACATCTGCTATGCAACCGAGAACCGTCAGGTAGCCGTCAAGAACGTCGCCAAGCAGGCTGACCTCGTTCTCGTTGTGGGTTCCGATAATAGCTCGAACTCGAACCGATTAGTTGAAGTCGCGCAGAACCTGCGCACAAATTCGTACCTGATCGAGAATTGCCGCGCTATCAAGCCCGAGTGGCTGGAGGGCGCAAATACGATTGCCCTGACCGCGGGAGCTTCGGCCCCTGAGCACTTGGTCGAGGAAACGATCCTTTACCTGCGCGATCGCGGCTACACGAACTTGGAAGAGGTAGAGGTCGTTTCGGAGAACGTACGTTTTGCGCTGCCGCCGGAAATTGTCGAAGCCATTGGCTCCGCCCCGGCCGTGGCCGATTGATAAGGTAACTGGGTGCCCCATTCTCAATGCGCGTTTGTTACGCGTTCAGGTGGGATAGTTACCAGGAATTTTTGAGAACTTATGGACGAGACCTCCCCCAAGCAGGTCGCAGAAATACGCTTTGGAAAGATCGACGGCATCAAGTCTCGCCTGGCGAGCGCGATATCCGCCGCACGCGAGCACCTTTTTTCCCGTCAGCATCCGGAAGGCTACTGGTTCGGTGAACTGGAAGCCGACACCACCCTCGTTTCCGACTACATCTTCATGCACATGCTTCTCGGGACGGTCGACGAGAAGCGTTTTGCCAAATGTGCGAATCACATTCTTCGTTTCCAAAATGAAGACGGCGGTTGGCCGATTTACAACGGTGGCCCCTCGAACATCAGTGCTGCCGTGAAGGCCTACTTCGCGCTGAAGATGGCCGGCTACGCTCCCGATCATCCCGCGCTCACCAAGTCTCGCCAGTGGATTCTCAGCCAGGGCGGCGTCCCGGCAGTTAATACCTTCACGAAGCTCTATCTCTGCGCTCTCGGCCAGTACGACTACGATGCAGTTCCCGCGATTCCGCCGGAGATCGTCCTGTTCCCGAACTGGTTCTGGTTCAACATCTACGAAATCTCCTCGTGGTCGCGCGCCATCCTGATTCCGCTCTCGATCTGCTACGCCAAGAAGCCGTTCAAGAAGATTCCGGATCACATGGCAATCGACGAGTTGTTTCCCGAAGGTCGCCATCATACCTCGCTCAAGCTGAAGTGGAACAAAGACAAGATCCTCAGTTGGCGAAACACGTTCCTTGTTATCGATCTCATCGCCCACTGGTTCGAGCGTGTGCATGTCCGCCCCCTGCGCAGCATCGCCCTGAAGTCCGCGGAGGAGTGGATGCTCGAGCGCTTCGAGATGTCCGATGGTCTCGGGGCCATCTACCCGGCGATCCTGAACTCCATCATTGCGCTGCGCTGCCTCGGCTACTCCATGGACGATCCGCAGTTTATCCGCGCACTCGACGAATTCGAGAAGCTCGGCATCGAGGAAGAAGACACGTTCCGTATGCAGCCCTGCATGTCGCCGGTATGGGACACCGCCTACGCCATGTTCGCCCTCGGTGAGTCCAGCGATAACCGTCGGGACCCTCGTCTCGTCAATGCCGCCGAATGGATGCTGAAAAAACAGATCCGGACGAAGGGCGATTGGTCCGTGAAGGTCCGGAATGTGGAACCGGGCGGCTGGTACTTCGAGTTCAACAACGAGTTCTATCCCGACGTCGACGACAGCGCCATGGTCATGCTCGGCCTCAGCCACGTCGACACCTCGGAAGAGCGTTTCCAGTCAGAGTCCGTCCAGCGCGCTCTCAAGTGGGTGCTCGCCATGCAGTGCAAGAACGGCGGCTGGGCCTCGTTCGACAAAGACAACACGCGCATGGTCTTTCAGTACGTTCCATTCGCCGATCACAATGCCATGCTCGATCCACCGAGCGTCGACATCACCGGCCGCGTTCTCGAGTGTCTCGCGACGAACGGCTTTACCTTGAAAGACAAGCCCGTGCAGCGCGCTCTCAAGTTCATTCGTTCCGAGCAGGAGCCTGACGGTAGTTGGTTCGGACGCTGGGGCGTCAACTATCTTTACGGAACAATGTGCGTGCTCCGCGGCCTCGATGCCATCGGCATCGACAACCACGAGCCCATGGTTCAGCAAGCGGCCGAGTGGATCCGCATGGTTCAGAATGCCGACGGCGGCTGGGGCGAGAGTTGCGGCTCCTACGACGATTCGACGCAGAAGGGCGTCGGCCAGAGCACTTGTTCGCAGACAGCCTGGGCCGTACTTGGCCTACTTGCCGCGGGAGACACCCGCAGCGATTCACTCAGTCGCGGCATCGCGTATTTATTGCAGCATCAGCAAGAGAATGGTTCCTGGTACGAGTGGCCCTACACGGGAACGGGCTTCCCGCGCGTGTTCTACCTGAAGTACACGCTGTACTACCAGTATTTCCCGCTGCTTGCCTTGACCAAGTACGCCAAGGTGACCAACAACTTTTAGCGATGAAAAGTTCCCGGAGGAGTTTTTAGTTCATGCCCGTGCCAGTATCCCAAATGTGGACCGTAGCTTCTTATGTTGTGAAGCAGAAGCTGGCCGGACGTCAGCGGTACCCGCTCGTCGTCATGCTGGAGATTCTCTTCCGCTGCAATCTCGCCTGCGCCGGCTGCGGAAAAATCCAGTATCCAGCACACGTTCTCAAGAGCCAGCTCTCTCCAGAAGAGTGCTTTAAAGCGGTTGAAGAATGTGGCGCGCCTATCGTGAACATCCCCGGTGGCGAGCCACTCATGCATCCGCAGATCGGCGAAATCGTCGAAGGTCTGATCGCTCGCGGCAAATACGTCTACGTCTGCACCAATGCGCTTCTCCTGAAAGAGAAGCTCCATCTTTTCAAGCCCAGCAAGTACCTGACCTTCACCATTCACCTCGACGGCGAACGCGAACATCACGACTTCGCTGTCGCCCGTGAAGGCACCTACGACATCGCAATTGAAGCAATCAAGCTGCTTCTCGAAAAAGGGTTCCGTACGACCACCAATTCGACTCTTTTCGAAGGCGCCGATCCCAAGAGCGTTCGCCGTTTCATGGACGAGATCATGTCGCTCGGCGTGGAAGGCATGATGATCTCGCCGGGCTACAGCTACGAGAAGGCGCCCGACCAGTCGCACTTCCTCGCCCGTCAGCAGGCGAAAGAACTCTACCGTCAGATTCTCAGCAACCGCAGCAAGTCCTGGCGCTTCAACCAGAGCCCGCTCTTCCTCGAATTCCTCATGGGCAAGCGCGACTACGATTGCACCCCCTGGGGCATTCCCACGTACAACGTCTTCGGCTGGCAGAAACCCTGTTACCTGCTGCAAGACGGTTACGCCGAAACCTTTCAGGAACTGATGGAAGAGACCGAGTGGGAGAGCTACGGACACGCCAGCGGAAACCCAAAGTGCCAGAACTGCATGGTGCACAGCGGCTTCGAACCGTCGGCGGTGAACGATACGTTTCATTCCGTCGGCGGCATGGTCGCAACCGTGAAAGCCATGGTTAACAATCGCTACGAAGATCCCGAAGCCATGGACGCGCTGAAGAAGAACAAAGTCATCCCAGCGCACGCGCGCAATCCCCTCGTGCAAATTGCGCCGCAGGAGCGATGACCGTGTCTGAAAAGCACATGCAAAATGAAGCTTCGATTACCGAGCACGCCACGCTCCAGGGTTGGGTTCCCAAACTCGCCGCCGAAAATGAAATCCGCGAAGCCCTCGAGAAGGCCTTCGACTATCGCGGCGACGTGACGATCACGAAGAAAGACGGAACTATCGTTGAGGGTTACATTTTTGATCGCAAATCGGCTCCGACGCTGAACGCATCCCTCGTTCGCATCCTGCCGAAAGATTCGAACCAGCGCCAGTCCATCCCATACTCGGACATCGCCGCCCTCGCATTCAGCGGCCGCGACACCGCCGCCGGCAAGAGTTGGGAAGCCTGGGTCAGGAAATATTGGGAGAAGCGCGCGAAGGGCGAGGTCTACAACCTCGCGCCCGACACGCAAGAGTAGTGCCGCTTTGTTTGTGCTTTCATGAAGAACGATGAACGGAGAACGAAGAGAACGGAGAACTGACAACTGAGAACTTTTCTCACAGGTGCCACCGGATTCGTCGGCAGCCACGTCGCGCAAGCGCTGGCAGTCGCTGGCGCCGACCTCCGCCTTCTCGTTCGCCCAACCAGTCGCCGCGATAATGTCGAGCATCTCCGCGCCGACATCGTCCTCGGTGATCTTCGCGATCCCTCTTCTCTCGCGCCCGCTATGCAGGGTTGCGAACTCGTCTTCCACGTCGGCGCCGACTACCGTCTCTGGACCCGCAATCCCGAGGAGATGTACGCCGCCAACGTCGCTGGGACGGAAGCCATCATCAAGTCCGCACAATCCGCCGGAGTCCGCCGCATTGTCTACTGCTCCAGTGTAGCCACCATGGGTTTCGGCCATGGCGGCCCAATTACGGATGAAGAAACGCCGGTCTCGCTCACCGACATGATCGGCCACTACAAGCGCTCCAAGTTTCTCGCCGAACAAGTCGCCATCAATGCCGCGAAAGAAGGCGTGGACGTCGTCATCGTTAACCCGAGTACGCCCATTGGCGAACAGGACATCAAGCCCACGCCCACTGGCCGCATCGTGGTCGATTTCCTCAAGCGCAAGTTTCCAGCCTACTCCGATACCGGCCTCAACCTCGTCGACGTGAAGGACGTCGCCAGCGCCCACTTGCTTGCCGCCGAGAGAGGTCACTCCGGCGTGCGCTACATCATCGGTGGCGAGAATCTCACACTGAAGGAGATGCTCGACAAACTCGCCGCCATCACCGGACTGCCGTCTCCCACGGTCAAGGTTCCGCACGCGGTCACGCTGATGGCCGGTATCTGCGATGAACTGTGGACGGGGAAGATTCGCGGTCGCGAACCCCGCGTCACCCTCGACGCCGTTCGCATGGGCCGCAAGAAAATGTGGGTATCGTCCGGGCGCGCGGAAAAGGAACTGGGCTATCACTCCGCTCCAGTCGATGATTGTCTCCGCCGCGCCGCCGAGTGGTTCGTCGCCCACGGCTACGCGCCCGCTTACTCTCAGCCCGCGGTGATGACGGCATGAGCGATCGCACGGAAGTCGCCATCATAGCCGCCATGGAGCGCGAGATCGCTCCACTGATTCGCGGCTGGAACGTGATCCTCGGTCCGCGCTATCGCTTTTACGAACGAGGCAACGTGATCGCCTTTGCCGGCGGCATCGGCCCCCGCGCTGCTCGGCAGGCCGCCGACGCCGTACTTACATTCCGCCAACCGGCGCTCATCATCTCAGCCGGTTTCGCCGGAGCGATACGCGAGTCCCTGGCCGTCGGCACGGTGGTTGTCCCCACTAAAGTGCTGGCCTTGCCGGAGGAACAAACATTTAGCATAGACGGTGGAGAGGGAACTCTCGTCAGCGTCGCCGACATAGTGAATCCGCGCGTGAAACAGGAACTCAAAACTAAATATGCCGCCGACGCCGTCGATATGGAGGCCGCATACGTCGCCGCGATAGCGCAAGCCCGCGGTGTTCGCTTCCTGGCAGTGAAAGCCATTTCCGACGAAGCCAGCTTGGGGTTGCCGCCCATGGACCGTTTCATCGACAGCCGTGGTGAGTTCCATGCATACCGTTTCGCGATGCATGCCGCAGTCCGTCCTGCGCTCTGGTCCGCACTCGTACGCCTGAAGCGCAATGCCGACAAGGCCGCGAATGCGCTCTGCGAATTCCTGGCACGCATCGACAGCGCTGCTTCTTTTAACCAGCTTCTCAACACCATGCGCGTCAGTTAAGGAGACTCTTGTCCGTAGCAACTCAAATCGGCGATCGGCGGCAGGAAGGTAAAATCCCTTCCCACATGCTTGCCGCCGTTTATTACGGCGTCAACGACGTCCGCATGGAGACCGTCCCAGTCCCGCGGATTGGTGCCGGCGAACTCCTCATCCGCGTGCATACCTGCGGCATCTGCGGCACTGACCTCAAGAAGATTTCCACCGGCTCGCACTCGGCCCCGCGCATCTTCGGCCATGAAACCGCCGGAGACATCGTTGCCACCGGCACAGGCGTTCGCAATTTCGCCGTCGGGGACCGCGTCATGGTCTTCCATCACATCCCATGCCGCCAGTGCTACTACTGCCGCAACAAGGTTTTCTCACAGTGCCCGGTCTACAAGAAGGTTGGCGTCACCGCGGGTTACGAACCCTCGGGCGGCGGATTCTCCGAGTACGTTCGAGTCATGGACTGGATCGTCGACAACGGTGGAGCTGTCAAGATTCCCGACGACGTCAGTTATGAACAGGCTTCTTACATCGAGCCCGTCAACACCGTCATGAAAGGCATCGAGACGCTTCGTCTCCAGCACGGCGAAACCGTACTTGTGATCGGTCAAGGCCCTATTGGTCTCATGATGGGTTTTCTCGCCAAGCGTGCCGGTGCCAAGGTTGTCGCTTCCGATTTATTCGCCCAGAGGCTTACAATATCCATGTCTTTTGGTCTCACCACGACCATTGACGCATCCGCAGTCAACGCAGTCGAGCGAACCCGGGAATTGACAGAAGGCAGGGGCGCGGATGCGGTCATTCTTGCCGTTGCAGGAAATGCTCTGATTCGGCCCGCCATGGATGCCGCGCGTCCTGGTGGTCGCGTTTTGTTGTTTGCGCAAACGCAACACAGTGACGCCGTCATCGATTCCGCCGCTGTTTGCGTCGACGAAAAAGCGTTGTTGGGCTCCTATAGCGCGTCCGTGGATCTGCAGGAGGAGTCGCTTCGTTTCGTCTTCAGTCGCGAAATGGATCTGGCTTCGCTTTACAGCCATCGATTTCCGCTGCAGCAGGCCGTGGAGGCGTTACAACTGGCTGCTCGTCCCAAGCCGGACACCATGAAGATAGCTATTCAACCGGACCACGGAAGAGCAGTGTGAGAAGAAGGAAGGAAATTAGAGAGTGAACGGACAAATGACAGCAGCAGTCCTCTACGGTAAAGAGGACGTTAAGATCGAGAAAGTTCCTATCCCACGCGTCGGCGACGGAGAAGTCCTCATCAAGGTGCACGTCGCGCTCACCTGTGGAACGGATCTGAAGGTCTACCAGCGCGGTTATCACGCCCGAATGATCGTGCCCCCGGCCCTGTTCGGGCACGAACTCGCCGGAACCATCGAGCAACTTGGTCCGGGCGTCCGAGGGTTCCGCAAAGGCCAGCGCGTCGTCGCTCTCAACTCCGCTCCCTGCGGAATGTGTTTCTACTGCTCCAAGCACCAGGAAAATCTCTGCGAAGACTTGCTCTTCAACAACGGTGCCTACGCCGAGTACATTCGCATTCCCAAGCGCATCGTCGAAACCAACATGCTGCCGGTTCCACCCGACGTAAGCTACGAAGAAGCGGCGATGGTCGAACCGCTCGCCTGCGTGCTGCGCGGATTGCATGAAACCGGCCTCGAAATCGGCGACACCGTCACCGTCATCGGGGGTGGCTCGATCGGCATGATGTTCATGCAGGTCGCCAAACTCGTCGGCTGCAACGTCATCGCCGTCGTCAAGCGCGACTCGCAGGTCGAGGGCGCGCGCAAAATGGGCGCCCATGATGTGGTACAAATCACGAAGGTTAACGATGCCGTCGATGCCGTCCGCGCCCTCACCAATGATCGTCGTGGCTCCGACGTAGTCGTTGAAGCTGTCGGTCGTCCCGAGGCCTGGGAGTGGGCTATCGACATGGTACGCAAGGGCGGGACGGTAAACTTTTTTGGCGGATGCGCAAGCGGCACGAAGGTCAACCTCGATACACAGCGTCTCCACTACTCGGAGATCACGCTCAAGGCGACATTCCATCACACCCCGGAGACTGTGCGCCGCGCTTTTGCGCTCATTACAGAAGGGAAGATCCGAGCCAACGATTACATTACCGGAGAAGCACCGCTCTCTCGCTTGCAGCAGGTGCTGCGCCACATGAGCAACCGCAACGGAGACATCAAGACAGCGATCATCCCGGGACACTAAGGTCGTGGCGCGCGGTCCCCAACGAGCGCATCTCGTTGGGGTGGTCAGCCCGGGGAATCTGCTGTTGGACTTTGATTTTCCAATCGTCATTGAGAAAATCGTCAATTGTGGAATCCTATGGACCCTACCACCAACGAGGCTCTCGACGTCCGCACTGCCTGGTCGCGACTTCCCGCCGGATACGAGATCCCCGACGTGGCGCCTTCTCTCGCCGAAGCGCAGGCCTACTGCGCGCGTCTTGCACGTGGCCATTACGAGAACTTCAACGTAGTCTCCTGGTTTTTACCGAAGCACCTGCACCAGCACTTCTTCAACGTCTACTCCTACTGTCGAATCTCAGACGATCTCGGCGACGAAGTCGGGGATACCCAACTGTCGCTTGCATTACTCGATCTCTGGCAGCACGAACTAGATGCCTGTTACGCGCATCTCGCCGACATCTCGCAACCAGGATCACGTCATCCCGTGTTCATCGCGCTGGAAGAAACCATTCGCCAGTTTGGAATTCCTCACCATGAGTTCTCCGATCTCTTGATCGCTTTCCGCGAGGACCAGACCAAGACGCGCTATGAAAACTTTGACGAGGTACTCGAATACTGCAAGAACTCCGCCAATCCTGTTGGCCACCTCGTACTCTATCTCTGCGGTTACTCGGACGCAGAGCGCCAGCGGCTTTCCGACTGCACCTGTACCGCCCTTCAGTTAGCGAATCACTGGCAGGATGTCGCTCGCGATTACGCCAACGGACGCATGTATCTGCCGCAGGAGAGTCTACGTCTCTTCGGTGTTTCCGAGTCCGATATCGCCCAGCGCCGCTTTACCCCGCAGTTCCGCGAGATGATGAAGTTCGAAGTCGCCCGCGCACGAGAGTGGTTCGATCGCGGCCTGCCCCTCGTTCAGAAGGTCGATCGCCATCTTGCCCTCGATATCGAACTTTTCTCGCGCGGTGGCCAGGCGATTCTCGATGCTATCGAGAAGCAGGGCTATGATGTACTCAAGTCGCGTCCCGTGATCTCCAAGCCGCGCAAGCTGGCACTGCTGCTTCGGGCCCTGGTCGGGAAGGTGGCATGAGCGCCGCCGTGCAGCAGCATCCACTCCAACTCGAGACCGCGTATGGCGTTTGTCGCCACATCACCCGCTCTGCCGCGCGCAATTTTTATTACGGATTCCTCGCACTGCCGCGCCCCAAGCGCAACGCCCTCTCCGCCGTCTACGCATTCATGCGCCACGCCGACGACCTCTCCGACGACGCTTCACTCCCTATCCCTGAGCGTCGCCGCAAACTGAGTGAATGGCTGGACCGGTTCCATCGCGTCGTCGAAGGCTCCGCCACCGATGATCCCGTCTTCATGGCCCTGCGCGACGCCCAGCAGAAATACAACATCCCCACCGAACTCCTCGACAAATTGGTGCAGGGAACTGCCATGGACCTCTACGCCAACAGTCCTGGCGATCCCTCACCCGCCGAACTCGCGCAATCCGCGCCCGATACCGTCCGCATTGCCTACCGCACCTTCGCCGAACTTTACGACTACTGCTATCATGTCGCGTCCGTCGTCGGATTGACATGCATCCGCATCTTCGGCTACCGGGAGCAGTTCGCCGAGCAACTCGCCGAAGAAGTTGGGGTCGCCTTCCAACTCACGAATATCCTTCGCGATATCAAGGAAGACGGCTCGCTCGGCCGCGTCTACATACCGCAGGAAGACCTCGAGCAATTCGGCATCTCCGCCGAAGAACTCGTCTCCGGTTCGAATCTCGAACGTCTGCGCCCGCTGCTGGAAATGGAAGCTAATCGCGCTCGCGAATTCTACAAAGCCGCCGACAAACTCCTGCCGCTCATCGACGAAGACAGCCAGGGTGCCCTTTGGACGCTCGTCACCATCTACCATCGCCTGCTCGATCGCATGGTCGAGCGCCAGTACGACGTCTACTCCCGCCGCATTCGTCTCAGCGGACTCGAAAAGTCAGGTATCCTTTTCAAAGGTTTCCTGAAACGTCTTACGTGAGTTCGACCCTTACCCAACCCGCGCCGATCCTCACCGACGCCGGCACCGCTGCGTCCGTCGCCGTCATTGGCGGCGGTCTCTCCGGACTCGCAGCCGCCTGCGCTCTTTCCGAGGCCGGCTATCGCGTCACGCTGTTTGAGCGCCGCCCATACCTCGGTGGCCGCGCGTCGTCTTACGAGCATCCCGGCACCGGCGAAATCGTCGACAACTGCCAGCACATCCTGCTCGGCTGCTGCACCAACCTTGTCGACTTCTACGGACGCCTCGGCGTGCAGGACAAGATCCGCTGGTACGACCGCCTCACCTTCATGCTTCCGGGCGGCCAGGCTGGCGAAATCGGCGCATCCGGATGGCCCGCACCCTTCCACGCCTCGCCATCGTTCTTGCGCTTCGATCTGCTCTCCCTCACCGACAAACTCGGCATCGGCCGCGCTATGACAGCACTGATGCCGCGCGTTCCTGCGGATAATGGCAAAAGCTTCCTTGAGTGGCTCCGTCATCATGGCCAGACGCAGCAGGCGATCGATCGCTTCTGGTCACCCGTACTCGTCAGCGCGCTGAACGAGGACCTCGAACGCGTCTCCGTCGCTTACGGTGCCATGGTGTTCCGCGACGCTTTCCTCAAGTCCGCCGAAGCCGGACGCATGGGCGTTCCCACGGTTCCGCTTTCGCGACTTTACGGCTCCGCCGCCGACTACATCCGCGAACGCGGCGGCCAGGTGCATCTGCGCTCGTCGGTCGAATCCTTCACTCCCGCCGCCGACCACGTTTCGGTCGGCGTCGGCGGCGAAGAGATCGTCTTCCACTACCTCATCTCCGCCGTCCCGTTCTCGCATCTCGATTCGATCCTCCCGCACTCCACCGAATCCGAGCCGATCCGCGAGCAACTCGTGCAATTCACAAGCTCGCCCATCACAGGCATCCATTTCTGGTTCGATCGCGAGATCACGCAACTCGATCACGCCGTGCTCCTCGACCGCACCATCCAATGGATGTTCCAGAAATCGCGCATTCTCGAACGTGCCAGTTCGCCCGATGCGCCTCTCGCCGCCGGTAGCTATCTCGAACTCGTAGTGAGTTCCTCGAAATCGCTTCTCACCCGCAGCCGCAACGACATCCTCGACCTCGCGCTCCGTGAACTCGCAGAATTCTTCCCCGCCGCGAAGGAAGCTCGCGTCCTGAAATCAACAGTCGTGAAAGAAGTCCACGCGACCTTCTCGCCTGCACCCGGCCTCGAGCGTCATCGTCCCACCCCGCTCACCGCCTGGCCCCGCGTCTTCCTCTCCGGAGACTGGACCGCCACCGGATGGCCCGCCACCATGGAAGGCGCCGTCCGCGGTGGCTACATCACCGCGCAGGTGCTCGCCAATACCCGCGGCGACGACTCGCGTTTCCTCGTCCCCGACCTGCCCGCGCGCGGCCTCATGCGCCTCTTCCGTTAACGGTTCCGATTAGCCGATTACGCTGTTTCCCGATACTATCTATGCCCGTGACTCAGAACGTTTCAAAACGCGCCCACAAGATCGCCGTCGTTCCCGGCGACGGCATCGGCAAAGAAGTCATTCCCGCCGCCCTCAACGTGATCCGCGCAACTGGCGCGTCGGTTGAGTTCACCGAGTTCGACTGGTCCGCCGACCGGTACCTGAAGGACGGCACCACCATCCCGCCAGACGGCTTCGAGATGCTCGCGCGCGACTTCGACGCCATCTTCGTCGGCGCCCTCGGCGACCCTCGCGTCAAAACCAACATTCACGCCAAGGAAATCCTGCTCGGAATGCGCTTCCGCATGGACCTCTACGCGAATGTCCGCCCGGTCAAACTGCTCGACTCTGCTCTCTGCCCACTCAAAAATGTCACGCCCGAGATGATCGACTTCACCGTCATTCGCGAGAACACCGAAGGCGTTTACATGGACATGGGCGGAATCTTCAAGCGCGACACTCCGGACGAAGTCGCCACGCAGGAAGACATCAATACCCGAAAGGGTGTCGAGCGCATCATCCGCTTCGCCTTCGACTACGCCCGCCACCACGGCCGCAAGAGGGTCCTCATGGCCGACAAATCCAACGTCATGAGCTACGCCGGAGGTCTCTGGCAAAAGGTGTTCAAGCAGGTCTCCGCCGACTACACCGACATCACGCCGCAGAACATGTACGTCGACGCCCTTTGCCTGCAAATGGTGCGCGAGCCGCAATCTCTCGAAGTCATCGTCACCAACAACATGTTCGGCGACATCCTCACCGATCTCGCCGCCGCTCTCCAGGGTGGCCTCGGCATGGCTGCGAGTGGCAACATTCACCCGGGCCGCACCTCCATGTTCGAACCCGTCCACGGGTCCGCCCCACCCCTCGCGGGCAAGAACGTCGCCAACCCAATGGGCGCCATCCTCAGCGCCGCCATGATGCTCGACTACCTCGGCCTCACCGCCGAAGCCAAAAAGATGGAAACCGCCGTCGCCGCAGCCGTCAAAGAGAAAAAGCTCACGACCGACGTCGGCGGGACAATGGGAACGAGAGAATTGACGGAATGGATTGCCAAGCGCGTCTTGTAATCGTGGCAGTGCGCCATTGTGCGATTGCTTTTCGATGGCACGATAGCCCGATCACCCGATGGCACAATTCCTTCAGTTGAACATTGCGCTCAACCTCTTCAACGCCCTCGCCGGCGCGAGGTATTCCCCATTCTCGGCCAGTGCCTTTTGATAGCACTCCCGCGCCCGTTTCCATTCGTGCCGAGCCTCATACACCCGCCCGAGGTTGTAGTACGGATAGCAGCGCGCCTCATACCGCTTGGCCCCGATCGCCTTCTCCAGCCAAACAATCGCCTCATCCGGCTTGTCGAGCTCAATCAGGTAAGCGCCAATATCGTTGTAGGGATTCCCAAACTCCGGGTCGATTTCGATGGCCCGCTTGCAGTCTTCAATCGCCTGCTCGTAATCCTCGAGATATGAATAAGCCCAGCCCCGAAACGTGTACGGCTCGGCGGAAGGGAAGGCCTCAATCGACTTCGTATATAGCTCGATTGCCTCGCGGTACTCTCCTTCGGCCTGCTTGTCGTAGGCCAGTTTGAAGTACTCCATTGCCTTTTCTGGGTTACCTTCGGGCATGTTCGGACATGGTAATCGCAAACGCTGCCAATCGGGTAATCTGGTACAGCCCGATTCAGCAGCGGACGAAGGAGAAGCGGATCGCGGCCCGGACTCAACCGACGCCAGCAACATCTAAGGGTATAGACTTTGCCCAGAAGGAACTTGTGAACAGAACTCATCCGGCTCACCCACTCCGCAACTGGTTTCTTGTCCCGCTTCTGTCATTGCTGCTCGCACTAGCCGCTGTCGCTCAGCAGGCACCCACGCAGACGCCCCCGCAGCAACCTGGGCCGGAGAAGGTCTCGCCGCCGCCGCAGGCACCCCAGGGGCAGGACCAGACCATCGTTCCTCGCGAGCACCATCTCTCGCAGGCTGAAGCCGAGCAGCTCTTTAAATCGCTCGACGACATCCTTGCTTTCGTCAGCAAAGACTCCGGCCTGCCCATCAAGGAACCCATCAAGCGCCGCCTCGTCACGCGCGAAGAAGTCGGAGCCTTCCTCGAAAAGCGCATGAAAGAGGACAAGGACGCCGAAAAACTGGAGAAGTCCGAGACGAGCCTGAAGAAATTCCGCCTCCTTCCCAGGGACTTCGACCTCCGCTCCTTCATGCTCACGCTCATGAAAGAGCAGGTGGCCGGCTACTACGATCCCAAAACCAAGACCGTGAACATGCTCGACTGGGTGGATGCCGAAGAGCAAAAACCGGTTATGGCCCACGAGTTGACGCATGCCCTGCAGGATCAGAACTACGACATGGAAAAGTGGATGGAGGCCGGCGGCAAGCCCAGGAACATCCAGGAAGAGATCGAGCAGGATGAGCGGCGCGGCGCGCGCGAAGCCGTCATCGAAGGTCAGGGCATGATCGTCCTCCTCGACTATATGCTGCGCGCGTACAAACTCCGCGTCACCGACGCCCCGCAGTTTGTTGGCATGATGCGCGCCGGCATGGGCGGCGGCGACATCTCCGGCTCTCCCGTCTTCAGCAAAGCACCGTTGTTCCTGCGCGACAGCCTCATGTTCCCCTACTCGGACGGGATGAATTTCGTCCTTCAAGTAGAACTTAAACGTGGGACCGAGGGCGGCTTTGCCGGCCTGCTGACGAATCCGCCGACCACGACCCGCAACATCATGGAGCCGCAGACATACTTGTCTGGCGAAACCGTGCCGAACGTCAAAGTTGCCGATCTCGACAAGGTTCTCGGCAAGAAGTGGCAGCGCTGGGATTACGGCTTCATGGGCGAATACGACGTTCAACTCATGTTCAAGCAATGGTTGAACACCGAGACCGCCGATGCGATCTCTCCAAGCTGGCGCGGCGGCTACTACCTGAGTTATAAGGAGCCCGGCACCAAGGTCGGCTCCGACGGCAAACTCGACGAAGCTAACATGGCCATGGTCTACGTCTCAAAGTGGGCGTCACCGGACGCCGCCAAACTCTTCGCCGACGACTACGCCAAAGCTCTTCAGAAGCGCTATTCGAAACTCACCGCCACCAAGCCCTTAGGCCAGGGAACCCGCGGCGAGTGGATGACCGAAGAAGGGCCAGTCATCATCGAACTCCGCGGAGACTCCGCATTTGTCAGCGAAAGCTTCGACCCGGCAACGGCGGACAAGCTGAGGGACGCAGTCTTCGTTGAAATTGAATGAACGGCAAAACGGCAAAGGGAAAAGCGGCAAAACAAAGGCAAGAACGACCGGGGCTTCGCCGAGGGTCGCTGGTAAGGCCTCAAGCTTTGACGTAGTGTGATCCGCGCAAATCCGCGGTCCAGTTTTGCCGTTGTTTATAATTCCTAGTTCCACTTGCTTTTCAGTTCCACACAGGAGCTTCCGCGATTGGCACAAGCTGAAATCGGCATTATTGGCGGTAGTGGTCTTTATCAAATGAAGGGCCTCACCGACCTCCACGAGGTCGCGCTCGAAACCCCTTTCGGCAAACCTTCCGACAGCTACATGGTCGGCACCCTCGGCGGCCGAAAAGTCGCATTCCTTGCACGCCACGGCCGCGGACACCGCCTCATGCCCTCGGAGCTGAACTTCCGCGCCAACATCCACGGCATGAAGCAGCTCGGAGTTGAGCGCATCCTCTCCATCTCGGCGGTAGGCTCGTTGAAGCAGGAGCACGCTCCACTGGACTTCGTGCTTCCCGACCAGTTCTACGACCGCACCAAGCATCGCGTTTCAACCTTCTTCGGCGACGGAGTCGTCGCGCACATCGCTTTCGGTGATCCCATCTGCGAGCGCTCCCAGAAAGTCGTTCACGACGCCTGCAAGCGCGCCGGCGTGAACGTCAAACTCGGCGGAACCTACATCTGCATGGAAGGGCCGCAGTTCTCGACAAAAGCCGAGTCGAATCTCTATCGCTCGTGGGGCATGGACGTCATAGGCATGACCAACCTGCAGGAGGCAAAGCTAGCACGCGAAGCCGAGCTTTGCTACGTCACCGTCGCCATGGTGACCGACTACGATTGCTGGCATCCGCACCACGACGAGGTCACCGTCGATCAGATCGTTGCCGTGCTGCTGAAGAATGCCGAGAACGCCTGCAACGTCGTACGTGAAGCCGTAGAAGCAATGCCAAAAGAGCGCACCTGCAAATGCGGGTCGGCCCTGGCAAGCGCCATCATCACCTCAAAAGATGCGATCCCGGCCGCAACGAAAGAGAAGCTGAAACTCATCATCGGAAAGTACGTTTAACGGAGGCGATTTAAATGTCTATCCTCGTTGTCGGCTCAGTCGCCTTCGACACCATCAAGTCGCAATTCGGCGAGCGCCACAAAATCCTTGGGGGCGCCGCGACCTACTTTTCCCTCGCCGCAAGCTACTTTACGGAAGTTCGGGTGCTGGCTGTTGTTGGCGAAGATTTCACCCAGGAACATGAACAGGTTCTCACCTCGCATGGCGTCGACACTCGCGGCATCGAGCACGCCAACGGTAAGACCTTCCATTGGGGCGGAGAGTATGGCGAGAATCTCAATGAGGCGCAAACCAAGTTCACTGACCTGAACGTCTTCGCGAATTTCCAGCCACGAATTCCCGCCGCCTACAACGACAGCGATTTCCTTTTCCTGGCAAACATCCAGCCCGACCTGCAGAAGCAGGTGCGCGACTCCATGCCGCACGTAAAGCTCGTCGGCGGCGACACCATGAATTACTGGATCAACAACACGCGCCCGCAGCTCATGGAGACTCTCAAAGGCGTCGACATTCTGCTCATCAACGACACTGAAGCCAGGATGCTGACCGGCGACACCAGCGTGCCGCGAGCGGCCAACAATATCCTCGAGATAGGCCCCAAGGCACTCGTCATCAAACACGGCGAGTACGGAGCGACCATTTTCTTCAAAGAGAACTCATACGGCAACGGCGTAAAAGCATTCCGAGCCCCGGCTCTTCCCATCGAAGAGGTCTTCGATCCCACCGGCGCAGGCGACTCCTTCGCCGGCGGCTTCATGGGCTACATCGGCTCGCAGAAAGAAATTTCGCGCGAGACACTGAAGCACGCCATGTTCTACGGCAGCGTCATGGGTTCGTTCGCAGTCGAGCGCTTCGGTCCGGAGCGCCTGCAGAACCTGACCAAGGCTGAGATCGACGAGCGCTTCCGCGCGTTTAGGAATTTGACGCACCTGGATTGAGGAATGAGAAGCTATGTCGTAGATTGCTTTGAAGGGGCACGGCTTCAGCCGCCGTTCAAGGCCGCTGCGGCTTCAGCCCCCTAGGTTTTCTCTCCCCACGCCCCTGATTGCGGAGTCCAAGTTCAATGCCGGTCACTTCAACATCCCCGGACAATAGGCGCCTTCCACATCGGAAGCACGACTCCGCGCCCCCGATAAAGATTGCCGAGTCTCGCATCTCCGTGCGTATGCTCGCCCTTGTTACCCTCGTCTCGCTTTGCTCTTTCATCTGGTTCTTTTTCCGCCACGAAATCCTTCTATACGGCGACGCCGTGGCGCACATCAATATTGCCCGCCACGTATTCGACTGCATCAATCCCGGCCTTCTCCGTCTCGGCACCGTCTGGCTGCCACTGCCGCACCTGCTCATCATTCCGTTCATCGTCAATCAACAGATGTGGACGACCGGCTGGGGCGCCTCCGTCCCATCGATGCTCGCCTACATCCTCGGCGTCATTGGCATCTACAAGCTCGTTTTCCTGCGACTGGGGAAATGGCCGGCGTTGCTCGCCGCCGCCATCTACGGCCTGAACCCGAACCTGCTCTATCTGCAGTCGACCGCGATGACCGAGCCCGTTTTCCTGGTCTTTTTCATCTGGTCGCTCGTCTACCTCGATCGATTCCTCATTGGCTTGCGTGCCGACGACGCTTTCCGCGAGAAATATCCGCCGCACAAATCGCTCGAGTACTGTGCCATCGCGCTCGCCGCCTCCATGCTGACGCGCTACGACGGCTGGGTGTACAGCGCCATCTTCGGAATTGTCGTCCTTATCCGATGGTGGACTTGGCGAAAGGGAACTGGTGCCCCACATCTGCCGCAGTCAGCAGATGTGGGTTACGAATCCCATCGTGTTGCACGTTCGCTCATCGCATTTATGGCCCTCTGCGCCCTCATGGGTGCACTCTGGCTCGCGCAGAACTACGCGCTCTCCGGTCGCCCACTCGACTTCATGAACGGCCCCTACTCCGCGAAGGCCATCGAAACTCGATCCATGCAGGCCGGCAGTCCGCCTCATCCCGGTACCGGATCATTGATGACTTCGACGATCTATTTCTTGAAAGACGCGAAGCTGAATGTCTCTGGTGGTTGGCTCGAGACGCCATTCTTCCTGATCGCCCTGGCAGGCGCACTGCTCGTGTTGCGCTACCACATGCCGAAAAGTTACCTGCTGTTGCTGCTTCCAATCCCGTTCTACGCCTACTCCGTCGCCTACGGTAGTGTTCCCATCTTCATGCCGGTATGGTGGCCGCACTCTTACTACAACGTGCGCTATGGGATAGAACTTCTGCCGGCCTTCGCCGTATTCATCTCCGTGGCGTTCTACGCACTGCTTGCAGCTTCGTGGCGCAAAGAGATCAGGTGGGCCGCACAAATCGCTCTCGTCGCGATCGTCGCCGCAAGTTATCTTCTCGTCGCCGTCCAAACACCAATCTCTCTTCGCGAAGCCCGCGTCAACAGCATCACCCGCGTCATGCTCGAGCGTCGCCTGGCCAAGGCTCTGCGCCAAATTCCCCCGCACTCCATCATCCTCATGGGAACCGTGGACTACGTCGGCGCTCTGCAACGCGCCGGAATCCCGCTTCACCGGGTCATCTGGGAAGGCGCGCACACCCAATGGGAAGAATCGCTTGCCGACCCCGCGAAGTACGCCAACTACGTCGTCGCCATCCGCGGAGACGATGTCTGGTATTCCGTGCATCGTTTCCCGCAGCACCTGGTGCTTTGGGTTCAGTTCGACACGCCGGGTAAACCACGCGTCAGCGTGTACCGGGTAGAAAAATAAAAATGCAGGATTTTGAGAATGCCCGCGCCAGGAGATACGCGTCTTTGGTTGCTAGTTGCTAATTGCTGCCCTTGCGGGATCGCTGGCATCCTCGACCCGCAGCATCAGCAACGCTGCGAGAATCAGCGCGCACCCGCCGATCATGACTACCGCGAGCCTCACATCCATCGAAGCCGGCAGCCGCGGGATCAGGAAATTGACCACGCGATTAAACAGCGCTCCCGCAATGATCTCCGGCAGCACGATGAAGAAGTTGAAAATCCCCATGTAGACGCCAACCTTTGCCGGCGGCAGCGATCCCACCAGAACCGCATACGGCATCGCGAGAATGCTCGCCCACGCAATCCCAACTCCCGCCATCGGCAGCATCAGCATCATCGGCGTATGAATCATCGCAACCGACAGCAACCCCGCCCCGCCGCACAGCAGGCAAAGCGTGTGTGTGCCTTTCCGGCCTATCGCTTTCGCAATCGCGGGAAGCGCGAACGCGAATACGAACGTCACCACTGAGTACGCCGCAAAGCAGATGCCTCCCCACTTGATCCCATCGGTATAGCTCGGCGACTGCGGCGAGGTTGCGCCAAACACACTCCGCGCAATCGCCACGCCGAAATACAGCCACATGCAGAACAGTCCCAGCCACGTGCAGAACTGCACTGGCGCAAGCTGCCTCATCGTCTTCGGCATCGTCCGAATCGAGTGCAGGATCTCGCCCACATTCTGTGCCAGGCCCGTATGCTCCGCCTTCATCCGCCGAAACGCTTCCATATCGTCGGGCGGATATTCCTTCGTCGTCAGAATCGTATACAGCACCGCTCCAAAGAACGCCGCCGCGCCGAGATAGAACGACAGCCGCACCGTGAAGGGAATCGCCGAGGTGGCGCCAGCGGTGTCGCTGACGTGGAACCAGTGCGTCAGCATGTAAGGCATCGCCGACGCCACCACCGCGCCGATGCCGATAAATATGCTCTGCATCGCGAACCCGCTGGTTCGCTGTTCTTCCGGCAGCATATCCGCGACGAACGCCCGAAACGGCTCCATGCTGACGTTGATCGACGCATCGAGTATCCACAGCAGCCCCGCCGCCATCCACAGAACCGAACTCCGAGGCATCAGCACCAGCGCCAGCGAACTGAGGATCGCCCCTGCCAGGAAGTACGGCCGCCGGCGTCCCAGCGCGTTCCACGTCCTGTCGCTCGCATGGCCGATGATCGGCTGCACCAACAGTCCCGTAAGCGGCGCCGCCAGCCACAGGTACGCAAGCTGATCAGCATGCGCGCCGAGATACTCGTAGATCGCGCTCATGTTTGCCATCTGCAGGCCCCAGCCGAACTGGATTCCGCCGAAGCCGAAGCTCATATTCCATATCTGCCAGAACGACAGCCGCGGTTTGCTTACTACCTTCGGTGCGCTACTAGCGGTCGTAGACACGCGTAAACTCCTTCAATCGAGCTTGATGCTTCTCCGTAAGCTGCCCTTCCACCAGCCGCCACTTCCAGTTTCCCCACGGACGCCCCGGCAGGTTCATCCGCGCCAGGCCGCCGAGCCCCAGCACGTCTTGCACAGGCACCAGCGCCGTGTTCGCCACCGACATATACAGCGCGCGAATGAACACCCAGTTGATCTCCACCGTCGGATCGTCCAGCGAGAACCCGAAGTACTCCGACACAAACTTGTGCTCGCGTCGCAGATCCTCTTCGCTCCGCGTGCTGTCCGCTACGCCCGACGTCCACCACCCAACCATCGTGTCGTTATCGTGACCTCCGGTATAAGCCACCAGGTCGCGAACGTAGTTATGAGGGCGGAACGACGGTCCCTGCGGATCCGTACCGTACCCGAACTGCATCAACGCCATTCCCGGGAACCCGAAGCGATGCCGAATAGCCTCGACATCCGGCGTGATGACCCCAAGGTTCTCTGCCACGATCGGCAGCGGCCCGAGAGTGGCCGTGACCACGTCGAACAGTTCCGCTCCCGGACCCTTGATCCAGCGCCCATTCTGCGCCGTCTTATTTCCTCCCGGAATCTCCCAATACGCCTCGAACCCGCGGAAGTGATCGACCCTCATCAGGTCGAACAGCGCCAACGCCGCGCGGAACCGCTCGATCCACCACGTATACCCGTTCGCCTTCATCAGGTCCCAGCGATAAATTGGGTTTCCCCACAACTGTCCTGTCGCCGAGAAGTAATCTGGCGGAACCCCCGCGATCAGCGCCGGGTTACCGTCCGGCTTCAGGTGAAACAAATCCGGTCTCGCCCAAACGTCCGCCGAATCATGCGCGACATAGATCGGTATATCGCCCATAATGCGGATCTTCCGTTCGCGGCAATACCGCTGCAGTGCGCGCCACTGCCGCGAGAACTCGAACTGCCAGAACTTGTGCGCCGCAATCGAGACAGCGCAACGCTCGCGCCACGACTTCATCGCCTTGGCGTCGCGGCGCGCAATCGCTTTGTCCCACAGCGTCCACATCACCAGTCCGTGAGCTTCCTTCACTGCCATGAAGAGCGCGAAGTCGTCCAGCCATGCGGCGTTCGCTTCGCAGAAGGCATCGAACTGCGAGTGCAAATCTCCCGAGTTGTTCGAAAAGAAATTTCGAGCTGCCTTTCGCAGGATCGGATATTTCCAATCGATCACCCGCCCATACGCGACCTCGTCCTTGGGGAACTCGGGAGTCCCCTCGAGGTCCGCCTGCCGCAGCAGACCCTGCTCCATCAACCGGTCCAGGCTCAGCAGCAGCGGATTCCCGGCAAACGCCGAGAAACATTGGTAGGGCGAATCCGCGTAACCGGTGGGATTGAGCGGAAGCACCTGCCAGATCGTCTGTCCGGCTCCGTGGAGGAAGTCGGCGAACCGATACGCTTCAGGCCCCAGATCGCCGATGCCATAAGGTCCGGGAAGGGAAGTTGGATGCAGAAGAAGGCCGCTGGATCGTGGGAATGACATCGAGGAGAGAGTAATTCGGAGAGGATAGGGAAAGCAAACTGTTAGCGCGACAGTTGATTTGGGGCTGGACGATCTCGCGAGTCGCCTGACACAACCAGTTCTCCGCCTGCTCGCTCAGCTTTTTCCACGACCTTCTTCCACGCTCCTCCCAATTCTTTGATTTCTGCGCAGCCGAACAGTCGTACCTGGAATACGGGTGGGCACTCTGTTTCATGGCAGACCGGGCATCCAGTTCGAACGACCTCATGCGAAAGCATCACATCACTCAGCGGTACATCATAGTGATTGCCGCAAGCAGGGCACGCCAACCGGATCGCAATATGGTCAAGAATGTTCATAAGCGTCCCTTAAGCGACCTGCGGGTTAGAGCATTGCGGGCAGCACTCTACCCGTTCTGAGAGATTCTCGGCCAGGGCTTCGAATTCCTCATTGATTCGTCCCCCCAAGTCGAGTTCGGCGAGAGCGAATTGTCGAAGCAGGATCTCCTGATCGGAAGGAGAGAGCACTTTTTCCGCCATCGGGAATAGTAGGTAATCCTCTTTCCATATGTGCTCAGGAAAAAAGCTCATCAGATTGTGGAGCGCTTCTTTCAGGTTCGATCTTCCCGAGTGTCCATCGGCCAAATAGGCCGCAGTTGATTCTGAAAGCTCGTTAACCAGGCGCAGAATCTTCCCGTGTTCACTCTTCAGTACTGCAATCGGGCAGCCCGTGGCTGGTATTCCCCTCTCCTCCAACAATGGAAACAGGTAGCCTTCTTCTCTCGCCTGGTGATACTGGTCGCAAAAAATCCTCATGAATTGAAGCAAATCGCGCAGAATCTCCGCATTTATATCGTGCTTGAGATCCAGTTGTTCCTGTACTCTCGCCATAACGGCTAATACCTTTTCGATCGTTCGATGCTCGCGCTCAAGTGTTTCCATCGCATTTGTCATAGATACTCCTCGACGCTTAAACGTCTTTGCACGCCTCACAATGCAGTTGTTTTGGCGGAACGGCGCGCTCCCATGACTCCTTGAGGAACACTCCTCGTTCCGCATCGAATTCCAGCGATAGACTGTTGGCACAGCTATCGCAGATCCAGAAATACACGGCTAATCTCTTTCGCGTACCCCCTACAAAAGTCTGCGGTCGAAGTTCAAAGCAATAGAGCCGGCCACCACGCAGGTATTGAAAGGGCCTGCTACACGCCGGATTTGCACACTTGGTAATCATCTTTTCTCCTCCGCTTACTGATTCCCAGGCACCTTGATTTGGATCAGCAGCATAATGCACTCACTTGTCGCTGAAATCGCATGTGGCAATGTCGGCGGCATATAGGCAAACGATCCTGCATTGGCCTTCACCGTGTCGTCCCCTAGTCTGACTTCTGCCTCACCACTCAAGAACTGCAAGATGGCTGGGGTCGGCGCGGAATGCGTTGAGAGTTCCTGGCCTTTCGAAAAGCCGAACAGCGTGACATTCGTAAACTGGTCTTTGTGTATCACCTTGCTGATAATTCCTTCGTTCGGGACAGTTATTTCGCTACTAAGATTCGGCATGAATTTGTATTCCATCTTCCTATCCTCCCCGACGGTTAGCCTTCACTGATCTGCTTTACTTCCGGAATTGCTACTGGCCACCTCCGTCGTCCTCGGTCTTACGATGATCGTTCCCTTCATCCCGCTTGCTTCGTGAAGCGTGCAGACGTAACGATAAATCCCCGGCGTCGTGAACACACGTGAGTAAGTCTGATCGGGCACAAGGTACCCGGAATCGAACGGTTTGGTCCCAGACGGCAGGTTCACATCTCTCAGGTAGACAGCCTTGCTTGCATCATCAACCACGTTGTGCGTGACATTTGATGAGTTCTTCCAAGTCACTTTTTCCCCTGCTTCGACCGTCAGGTTCGCGGGCTCGAATCTCATTTCTCCCATCCGGACCGTTGCGCTCGATGCCTTGGTCACGATCTTCCGGACATCCGCCGCACTCATTCTCACCGAACAATTGGGGGCAACCGCCTGGAGGGTATCAACCACAAAGCTTGGAATATTAGGATCCTCCACCTCCACGACACTTCCCACATGCCCGGTTACGTGGACGATTCGGCCAGAATTCTCCGAGAACAGGAACGGCTGCGCTTCCAGCCGATAGATCTTGGAAGAACCAAGAAGCTTCAGCATCACCTCGCCGCCACTCACCGTGTTCATGCATCCATCCAATTCAGTCGGCGAGCCGCGTTTCGCTATAGTAGGCGAGCCGGATGCCGCTGCAATTCGCCCGGAGGTATGCTCCATTGGCATAGACATGGCCGTGGGTTCCGTAACCTTTGTACCCGTTTCATCTGCACTGCCGGCCCACATGGATACGCTCCGCGCGGAACCTTCAACCGGAGCTTCCATATCTATCTTCGTCATGCCGCTCAGCACGGACTCTCCCGACTCAGCCGAGACCGGGCCTTCGGACATCAACTTTGCAGTATCCGTTCCAGTCACCGCGAGATTCGCCATTAGTCCTTTGGCCATTCGCGACATTGCATGGTCCATCAGGGCAAAATTGCCCGGAGCAGTCGCCGTTAATTCCAGCATTGCGGCCCCGCCGGGCGGCACGCTTGCGGTCTGAACACCGGTAAGGGGCATCGACATGGAACCTAGCTGATAATCCTTGGTGAAGATCTCGCCTACCATGTGCAGCGAAGACGCCTTGTTCGGTCCAGCATCGCCGAAGAATATACGGACCGTATCGCCGACATTCGCCTGCATCGACCTTGTTTTTGTGAGTGCGTCAACCGCTCCGTTGAACACAAAATAGTCCGGTTCTTCTTTCATCAGCTTGGCCGCGCTGAACTGCTGTAATCCCGGAGTTCCTTCTGGTCCGGCAGTGTAGAACTCGCCCTGCATCAGGTAGTACTCATGATCCACATGCGGCAGCCCACCCGCGGGTTCCACCAGGATCAGCCCGTACATCCCGTTCGCAATGTGCTCGGCGATCATAGGGGTCCCGCAGTGATACACGAATAACCCAGGTGTGGTCGCTTTGAAGCTGAACGTTTTTGACTGCCCAGGAGCAGCTTGCGAGAATGCTGCGCCTCCACCCGGCCCAAGTGCTGCGTGGAAGTCGACCGAATGAACCATGTGGCTGCCGGCATCGTTCTTCAACGTCACTTCCACCGTATCGCCCTGGCGCACGCGAATCATTGGCGCGGGAACTTTGCCATTGAAGGTCCAGTACCGGTACTTGGTTCCGCTGGACGAATCCAGATCCCCAATCACTTCCTCAGCCGTCAGTGTTACCCGAACTACGGCGGGCCCGCGATTGCCTATCGGAGGCGGAACATCCGTGGGGGCGCGGACAATATCCACTGTTCTGGTGGAGTTTGCCGTCCCCATATGCATCGCGTGCGAGGACGTTTGGGCTTGAACATGAGCCGATCCGAAAAAGAACAGGAACAACAGCCCGAGTGACGAAATCGTGAGGCGAACTTTAGAACCACTGTTTGGTTGCATATATGCCTCTTTGTGCTGTCGAGGCGGTGTTTTGTCTTGATCAGCTGACCTATAATTGAGTCGTGAAGCGATATATCTCAATGGAACACGCGTACCGCTCACTTCAACGATTGTCACGGAGTACCTAAGTGCTGGAGAGTGAAGTATTTGCCCTGCTTGAGCGCACCACTGATGCGGCCTTTGCGGTTACCCCTCAGGGTGAAATCTTGTCTTGGAATAAGGGTGCCGAGAAACTCCTCGGCTACAGCGCGGGCGAGGTTCTGCACAAAACCTGCTTCGACGTACTGGAGGGTGTCGATCCCTTAGGCACACACGTCTGCCATCAACACGCTAGCGTCCTCGATTGCAGCGGTGGCAGGACCGAGATACCGAACTTCGACATGAGTGTTAAGAAGAAGAGCGGTGATCGGCTGTGGATCAACATGTCCACCCTGGTCTTCGATAATCCGCGTAACAGCCACCGCTTACTTCTGCACTTGGCGCACGACATCACTGAGCAAAAACGGGCTGAAAATCTTGTGCGCACAATGCTCGACCTCTCAAAGCAGCTCACCGCCGCCGGTGAAACCTCGGTCCGCGCCGCCCCGATTTCTCCTCTTTCCGAACAAGAGATCCAGATCCTGCGTATGTTTGCCGACGGCAAGGATTCTGACGAGGTGGCTCGCGTTCTCGAGATAAGCCCGCAGACTCTTCGCAACCATCTCCATCACATCAATCAGAAGCTGCGAACGCGCAACCGGCTTGAAGCCGTCATGAATGCCATGCAGCGGAAATTGATCTAAAGTGTGTCTTGCCCAGGTCGACTTTTCCCATTTCGGAACTCCCCGGGAATTTTCTCATCCCCAACCACCGACCCTCTTGACGCCAACATTTACAATAGTTCTGGACACAGTGCATCGAGCGGCGCCCCCAGCGGGCGCCGTCGCTTTTAGCACGGAAGTCCGGTCTTCGGTTCACCCGATCTTCGGTTCTTCGGTTGCTTTCCGTTCTTTCTCAACCCGCGCACGCCAAGTGAAGGGAAGATGTGCGCCTTCCATTTCCCAGGACTGAAGATCCTGAGCTACCACCAGTCGTCCTTCGGACTCGATCTGGTTCGTCTCGGGTGCTTTTGCTTTTCGGCGGGAACTGAGAACCGAAACCTGGGAACCGGGTTTTTGCGCATAGAGGGATTCTTGCACCTTGTGCCTCGCTCTCTATATCCGATAACACGATGCGGAAATCACATTTTTCGCGCGCAATATCCTGAAAAGAAACGATCTCTGGATGTTTTCAGATTTAAGTTCTTGCCTCTCAGTCTTTCAGCAGGGAAATTTCCGCAAAATATTGCAAACAAGGATCTGAATAAATAGGGGTGGCTCTCCGAAACGAGCACGCAGCTGACTGGCTTCACTTGAGCGAGATAGTTACGTAGGAACTCGTGAAACGTCTATCATCTGAGCGATTAGCCGGAGGACTGCCGGAATGGAGATAAGCCAGGATGTTCGCCACGCATTACGAATGTGGAGGAGAAACCCCGGATTCATCGCGGTTGTGGTAGCAACGCTGGCCATTGGCATTGGCGCGAACACGGCAATGTTCTCCATCCTGCACCAGGCGCTGCTCAAGCCGCTGCCGTTCCCCAATCCCGATCGGTTGGTTCTGGTCGATACCACCTTCAGCGGCGAGATCAACCCAGTCTCCTCATTTCCCGACTACTATGATTACCGCGACCAGAATTCGACCATGGAGTCGGTAGCCGCAACTTCTCCCGGCGCGCGGCAAGTCATCGTCGCCGGCGGAAAGCGTCCGGAGTTTGCGGCGGCGATGTACGTGTCATGGAACTGGTTTGACACCCTGAAGGTAGCGCCTGCCGCGGGCCGCTGGTTCCGCCCTGAGGAAGGGAAGGCCGGAGCGCCGTACGTCGCCGTGGTGACCGAAGGCTACGCTCGCCGTCGCTATGGCAGCGTTGAGAAGGCGCTCGGACAACCGCTGATGCTGAGCGGCGTCGCGAAGCAGACAATCTCGGCGACGATCATCGGCGTGGCTCCCCCCTCAGCGCGGCTGCTGGCCGACGCCGACATGTGGACGCCGATGCGACAGGGCGAGGAAGACGGCCCCGAGACGCGCCTCTTCCACAACTGGCTGCTCGTCGCGCGCATGAAGCCGGGAGTCAGCATGGAGCAGGCGCAGGCCGAGGCGAACACGATCGCCGACCGCTTGCGACACCAGTATCCCGAGACAAACAGCGAGAAGGGATTCACCCTCGAGCGGCTGCAGTCCGGAATGTTGCGCTCGCAGACGCCAAGCATGTATCTGCTGATGGGCGCGGTCGGACTGGTCTTACTGATCGCTTGCGCGAATGTCGCTGGCCTTCTGCTGGCGCGAGGCGCGCTGCGCGGCCAGGAACTGGCGATTCGCGCTGCGTTGGGTGCATCGCGACGACGCATCCTCGCACAGTTGCTGATCGAGAGCATGATGCTGGCGATGCTTGCGGGAGCAGTCGGTGTCGCGCTGGCGTTCTGGTTGCAGAGGCTGTTGCCGATCGCAGTTGGCCTGACGCGCTCGGGAGTCACGCCGACCGGGATGCACTGGCCGGTGTTGCTCTTCGCCGTAGGCGTCTCGATGCTGACCGGACTGCTCTTTGGCCTGGTGCCCGCGTTACGCGCATCGTCACTGAACCCCGGCGAGCAGTTGGCCCACGGCGTCCGCAGCACGGGAACCCGCGGCGGACAGCGGCTGCGCGCGGCGCTCGTCGTCGGACAGGTCGCGGTCTCGCTAGTGCTGCTGGTCGGCGCGGGACTGCTGGTGCGCAGCTTCGCCGAACTGGCGAAGACCAATCTCGGATTCCACACCGAACATCTGCTAACCGGCGAGATCCAACTCCCGAACTCCGCGTATCCGCCGGATCGCCGGTTCCAGTTCTTCGATGGACTGCGCGATGACTTGACCACCATTCCCGGCGTAACAGGGGTTGGATTCGTGGACAAGCTGCCGATCAAGAACCCTTGGGGAAATTATCCAGTGTGGGCGGCATCGCGCCCTCCGATAAATCCCTCACAGGAGGAAAGCGCAAATGTACGCCTGGTTCTGCCGGGATATCTTGAGGCCTCGGGAATCCCGCTGCTGTCGGGGCGCGCGATCGGTCGATCCGATCTCAAGGGAAGGCCGCCGACAGTGGTCATCGACGAACGGCTAGCCAGAACACTATTCCCCGGCGAGAATCCCATCGGGCAGCAATTGACGGCAAACCTCGGCATCCTCAGCCCGCAGGAACCGGTCAACTGCGAGGTCATCGGAGTCGTCGGCGCGGCACGCCTTGACACGGTGGACGACCCGGGCCACATGGCAATGTATCTTTCTTACGATCAGTTCCAGCCGCGCCCTTCGATGCATTTCGTGGTGCGGACGGCCATCGCACCGGAAACCGTGGCCGCGTCCATTCGCAAAGTAGTGGCCGCGCGCGATCCGGGTCTTCCGCTGGCGCAACTGGTGATGATGGACCAGATCATCTCAGACTCTCTCGTTTCGCAGCGTGTCACGACGATCACCCTGGCATTGTTCTCCGCAATTGCGATGCTGCTGGCGGGCCTGGGGCTATATGGCACGCTGGCGTACTGGGTGAATCAACGCCGACAGGAAGTTGGCATCCGCGTGGCGCTGGGCGCGGAACGGCGAGACATCGTCCGGCTCGTGGTGGGACACGGTATGCGACTCGCACTGCTCGGCGCGGCGATTGGTTTGGCCGGTGCCTTCGTAGTCACGCGCCTCATGAGCACGATGATCTATGGCATTGGGTCCCACGATCCTGTTACTTTCGCGGCTGTGATTGTACTGTTGGTCGCGATCGCAGCGGCCGCCTGTCTATTGCCCGCATGGCGTGCTACGCGCGTGAATCCGATGGAAACACTGCGGGCGGAGTAAAACAATAAGTTTTACCTTCTGATCACTGTTCGTCGATTTGTTCCAACATCACCGGCAGGTACTTGGGCAAAACTATGTTCTTGTCTCGGCGTACCAGAATTGTGCGGTGCTTGCCATCAACAGTCGTCTGCAGTATGTAAACCCCGGTAATCGATTCGCTGTAGTCGAGTGTGCGGACATCACGCCGATTTTCACCGATCGAACGTAAGCTATCCAGGTCGAAATCCGTCGAAAATCTTCTTTTGACATTTGCTGGAGGCGTCGAACCGCTGCTCTGCTCGAACTCGGATGTTCCCGGTGGCCGATTTTCAAACCAATCAGGTTGTCGGTTTTTCCCCAGGTTTTCGGTTGTCACGCGATACGATCCGAAACCCACAATGTACGCGTTCAGCCAAAGAGAAGAGCTCTTCCACTTCACCTGTTCCACGACGATTCCTAAGCGTGACTCTCGCTCCTCATTCTCATCGGGTCGCTGCACGTAGACCACGCGCCCGCAGAAAATCGCCGAAGGAATAACGGTTTTTCCGATCAAAAACCCGCTATAGGACTTGAAACGTATTTCATCACCGACTCGTATCTTTTTCGCATCGACTTTTCTCATGAGCCAGACGGGAAATGTAGTTGCATGCGGTGCGGGTGGTGCGCGATGAACGCGTGGAGTTTCTTGTCCGAGAAGATCGAAAATCAAAAGCTGCGAAGTCAACAGCAGCGCGAGTAACGGATAACCCACGGTGCACCTCCTGCGTTCGTCGTTTGACTCTGCCAAGGTGCATGCGGCGGAGCCTTGCGAGAAGGTGATTTGCGGCAGTGAACGAGCGCTCTTCGGCTCGAGTTATTACCGCGCCTGGATAATCCTGTTGTGGGTTCTTCCCCGTGGACCCGAAGTCGTCTCAGGGGGCGTGTGGACCAGAATCGAAGAATTGCGCTTCGGAGAGACGACTGCTGTGCGCAATTATGGGCTTGTTGGCAGAGGTGTCAATGAGAATCGGTGCTCCTCACACTCGGGTGCTGTTGAAAACTGCTCCACTTCCACTGTTGACGGACCGGCGTTGACTTTCGCTATTTATTCTCCTAAGCTGGTGAGCGATGGATACGCCGAGGGCACCGCTGCAGAGTATCGGTTTGGCGGCCAATTCAAGCCGGCTGGACGGCGCGTTGTTGGTTGCCGCTTCTCTGATTGCGGTGATTCGGCTGCGTGGGGAGGACATTCGGCCGAGTCCTCGCGTATCCAGCGTAATCGCCGACTCGGTTTCGTTGGCGAGAGCGGTGCTGAGGGAAGTACAGCGGAGATAGAAAGCAACCGATAACCGAAGATCGGGTGAACCGGAATAGAAAGACAAATGCCCCTCCTGGCTGAACCAGGAAGGGGCATCCATTCAGGAATCTGTAATCAGTAATTAATCGAGATCGTCTGCGCTTCCCGTGAGAACAGAACATCGCGCGAGATTGGTTCTCGCTGGCCGTAGACCGTGATGCGCAGTTGTGTCCACCACGGCGTGAAGTCTCCTTCGGGAGCGGCGAGCTTCACGGTTATGCCCCGCGGAGTTGCGTCGCAGGTGAAGGACTGGCGGAAGTAGTGTCCCTGCTGGTAGTCGAAGGTGTGGCCGTCGTCGGTGTAGACGGAGCCGGAACAGTTTGGACCAGGGTAGACGGCGAGTTGAAGCGGGCCGACCGGTTTCTCGGCCGTCGACTGCACCAGTGGCTGGTGCGGAATGATCGAGCCACCGCGAACATAGACAGGAAGTTCGTCGAGCTTCGGATCGAGTTTTAGAGTCTCAATCATCGGCGGTTTGGGCGCGCCCTCCACAGTCTCCGCGTCCCACGCGGGCTGTTCTTTCGCCTCGACTTTCTGTCCAGTCCAGTAGTCGTACCAGGTTCCCGCGGGAAGATTGACGTCGTAAGAGTCGAGCGTCTCGAGGAGTTTCGGTGCGACGAGCAGATCGGGACCGAAGTAATACTCGTGATCGTTGACGTTTTCCATCAGCCCCAGGATCGGATGCTCGAGGAACATCGGCCGCATCAGCGGGATTCCCGTTCGCGAAGTCTCCTCCATCGAGGTGTAGATGTAAGGAAGGAGTCGATAGCGAGTTTCGATATAGCGGCGGCGAATGGTTTCCTGCTCGGGACCGTCGACCCACGGTTCCTGGTTTCGCGAGCCTTTGGTGGTGTGATCGCGATCGATAGGCTGAAACGCGCCGAGCTCGATCCATCGCGTGAGCAGCTCCGGTGTCGGGCTTTCGCCGAATCCGCCGACGTCGGCGCCGACGAGCGGATATCCGCTGACGCTCATGTTGAGCAGCGTCGGAACCGTGAGGCGATAGTGAACCCAGGTCGATGAGTTGTCGCCAGTCCAAGTCGCCGCATAGCGCTGCGTTCCTGCAAAGGCCGCGCGCGTGAGCACGAAGGGACGCTCGTTGGGACGAAGTGCGAGCAGTCCATCGTGCGTGGCGCGAACGTTCTCCATGCCGAAGACGTTGTGAATCTCGCGGTGATCGGTCGTGCGGACTGGTCCTCCGGGATTGCGGTTCTCAGTCTCGGCATCGACGCGATGGACTGTGTTGAGCGGCATCGTCTTCTCGGGATATCGGAACACCGCAGGCTCGTTCATGTCGTTCCAGAAACCCGCGACGCCCATGTCGGTGAACATCTTGTAAAGCGAGCCGTACCACTTGCGCACGGGAGTGAGCGTGAAATCGGGGAAGACGCTAGGCCCGGGCCAAACCCGGCCAACGTACTGCGAGCCGTCAGGATTCTTGACGAAGTAGTCGCGGGCGGTGCCTTGGTCGTAGGGCTTGTAGCCGACCTCCTTCTTCAGGTGGAGATCGGAGATGAGTACCGTCTTGAAGCCCTGCTGGTCGAGATCCTTCACCATCTGCTCGAAAGTCGGGAAGTAGTCGCGGTTTATGGTGAACGCTTTGTATCCCTGCTGGTAATCGATGTCGAGATAGAGGACGTCGCAAGGAATCTTGCGCGTGCGGAACTCGTCGGCGATCTGGCGGACGCGCGCTTCGGGATAGTAGCTGTAGCGCGACTGCTGAAATCCGAGCGCAAAGAGCGGCGGAAGCGGAGTGCGTCCGGTGAGCGAGGTGTAACGTTCGACGACCTGCCTGGGAGTCGGTCCGGCGATGAAGTAGTAGTTGAGTTCGCCGCCGTCGGCGCCGAAGGAGAAGTAGGAGTTGGATTCCTTGCCGAAGTCGAAGCTGGTTCGGTAGGTGTTGTCGAGGAAAACGCCGAAGGCGGTGCCGTTCGCGGTCATGCCGATGAAGAAGGGAATGGATTTGTAGAGCGGATCTGTGCCTTGCTGCCAGTCGAAGGCGTCGGTGTTCCAGTTGGTGTAAGCGTAGCCGCGGTGGTTCATGCCATCGGACTTGTCGCCGAGGCCGAAGAAGGCCTCGAGCGGAGTCATCGTCTTGTAGATGCGAAAGCCAGTGCCGCTCCAGGTCGCGGGATGATCCGGTTGATCGGCAAGAAGGGTTTCGCCGGTAGCCTGCAAGATGGAGATGATGCCGTTGGATTTGTTGACTGTGAGGTTGACGTTGCCGTCAGTCAGCTTCAGCGCGGTTGCCGATTGAGTCATGCGAACGGAGTTGGCTGGAAGCTTGGGCTGCGGGACGACGGCGAAGGAGTGGTCGGGCGGGAAACTCGGCTGAATTGCGTAGCGCAGACGCCAGATTCCGGGAGCGACCATCGTGATGCGGACGAGGGCATCGCCGGCGCGGAACTGCGCCCCGTCGGAGATTTCGCGCACGGCGCTGACCGGGCCAGTCGTGCGGGTTTCCGCGAGGGCGAAAAGCGGAATCGAGAAAGTAATCAGTATTAAGGTGCAGAGTGAAAGCCGCAGCGGGCGAGAAGACATATGAAAGTAGGCTCCTGAAGATGAAAATAGAAGCGTCTACCTGTGGAAAAGCTTTTGTCAACCCGTTGTAAATCGTTTAGGCATGGAGCAGAATAGAAATCGGTTTACGAATATCCGCAACCCCATTCAGCGGATTTTGCCGAGCGCGAAAATAAGAAGACCGATTTAGCCATAATCCGAACCCCATAGTCGGTTTCGCGTCGGCTCTGACGTACGTAAGCCATTGCGGGTTCTTCCCGTAATCAAGTCAGTTGCTTTTAAAAAAAGAGAGGGGCAAATGAGGCGAATTACAATCGTCTTGTGTCTGGCTGCGCTCGTTCTGTTCACCGTTGCAGCTTTTGCACAGAGCGACACCGCACGCCTAGTTGGAACAATCACAGATCAGAGCGGCGCAGCGATTCCGAACGCGACCGTAACAGTAACGAACGTTGGAACCGCGAGAGCCGTAACCGTAGAAACCGATGGAAGCGGCTCGTATGTTGTAGCCGCTCTGCCGGCAGGAAAGTACCACGTTGAAGTAAAGCAGCAGAGCTTCAAAACCGCCACGGCGGATATCACCCTGGAAGTTTCACAGGTGCAGGAAATCAGCCTGAAACTTGAGCCGGGAAGCGTCGAAACAGTAGTCAACGTAACCGACGAAATTCCTCTGGTCGAAACTACGACTTCGGGAACAGGGGAAGTGATCCAGGGCCGCCAAGTAACGGAACTTCCGCTTAACGGCCGCAACTTCACCCAGCTCGCGTTGTTGACACCGGGCGTTACGCGCGGCAACTACGGCGACACGTCGATGGGCGGCGGAAGCGGAACTGGTTCAGAAGGTTGGCGCAACTCTGATACGGGCGGCGCTTCACTGTCCGCCAACGGACTGCGCCAGCAAGCCAACAACTACATTCTCGACGGCGTAGACAATAACGATTCAATGATCAATTCGATCGTCTTCTTCCCGCCGGTCGAAGCTATCCAGGAATTCAAAGTCAACACCAGCGTTGCCCCGGCAGAAATCGGGCGCGCGGGCGGAGCGGTAGTTCAGGCCTCCATCAAGTCGGGCACGAACGCTTTTCACGGCTCGGCTTTCTGGTTCCGTCAGTCCGGTGAATTCAACGCAAGGGCATGGCACAACAACGACAATACATTCATTCGTAACCAGTTCGGCGGAACTTTGGGTGGTCCGCTGGTAAAGAACAAGCTGTTTCTGTTCATGGATTACCAGGGACTGCGGCAGAAGATTCCGACGAGCGATGGCCCGACGTGGGTTCCCACTCCGCTGATGCGGGAAGGCAATTTCACCGAGCTGCTGGGCCCGGGTGGACCCAGCATGACGACGGTGCCCGTTGCCCAGATTTGTCCGAACCTGGTCGGCACGCCGCTGGCGACGAGTCAGGGTTATGTGTTTAATCCACAGACTTGTCTGCCATTCGGCTGGGTCGGTGACGCAGCGACTGGCTCGCGAGGACCGAATATCAACATAATCGATCCTATGTATCAGAATTCGGTCGGCGTGGCGCTGGTGAACGCCTATCCGCTTCCGAACATCACCGGTGTGGCAATCAATGCCGCAAACTTCCAGCCGTCACGCCAACAGCTTCGTAACTACGACGATGCCGATGCGCGGTTGGATTACGTCGTAGGCGCCAAGGACACCATCTTTGTGCGTGGCAGCTACGCTCAGGATGCGATGACCGTAAGCGACCTTCTGAGAGATGCGAATCATGACCTGCCTTCGGGCTGGGGCTCAGGCAACAACCCGACGCATCCTCGTGCTATTGCTGTAGGTTGGACTCACAGTTTTGGAGCCAGGGTCATCAATGAATTCCGGTTCGGATATACCCGCGATTTGTATGCCTATGAGCCGCCGTTCCAAGGAACACCGATGGGAGAGAACCTGGGTATTCCCAACGCGAACCGCAACAGCCTTCTCGGGGGAATGCCGCTGATCGGTGGCTGGGGAGCAAGCCGGCAACTGGAGTACACGGGTGACTATGGACTCTACTCAGTGCCACAGAAACCTTTGCAATTCACCGACACGGTGAGCTACAGCGAGGGCCGGCACACTTTCAAGTTCGGGTTCAACATCATCAACCGGAAGCTGGATTTTGTGCAGGGTAACCGCGCGAAAGGCTACTTCTGGATCGATGACAACAACTGCGGACCGGGCTGCGGAGGTATGCCTTGGGGCTATTCCGGACAGGGTACCTTCACGGGTGCGCAGGTTGCCGAACTGGAAGCCGGGTTCATGGGCGGTTACCAGGTTGGCGACATGAGCGGTTACTACAAGACAAGGAACTGGGAGACCGGTTACTTTGCCCAAGACGACTGGCGCATCTCCAGTCGACTGACGTTGAATCTCGGAATTCGCTACGACCTGTTCACCTGGCCGTTCGAAGTGAGCGACCGGATGTCGAACTTCGACCCTGCGACGGGTACCCTGGTCCGCCCGACGGATGCTGGGCAGCCTCGCTCGCTGATTAACACGGACAAGAACAACATTGCTCCGCGTTTCGGATTTGCCTACGACGTTTTCGGAACGGGCAAGACTGTCCTTCGCGGCGGTTATGGAATGTTCTACTTCCTCGACCGTGGCGGTGTTGATAACCAGTTGCCGAACAACCCAGACTTCAATGGATATTCGTCCTACTGGGCTTGTCCGACTCCAACTACCTGCTCGACGGGATATCGCATTACGTTGAGCGGCGCTGCTGCCCCCGGGAGCAACAATCCGGTGGGTGCGACAGGTGCGCTGCCTCCGGCAGTCCCCTCAATTGATCCGAAAAACCTGAGCACGGCTGCAAACATTCTGTACTGGCCGAGGAACAACCAGAACTCGTCGGTACAGCAGTGGAACTTGCAGGTACAGCACGAACTATTCAAGAACACGGCAGTGTCAGTTGGATATATCGGGACCAAGATGGACCACCTGTCCACGCGGTTCCAGGCGAACCAGGGAGCATTTGGTACCGGAGTGCAGTGGTTCCCGACGGTTGGCCAAATTACGGAGATGGCAAACGTTGGTACCGGAATGTACAACGGCCTGCAGGCCAGTATTCGACGTAACATGTCGAGCGGTTTGCAGTACACGGTTTCGTATACCTGGTCGCATACGCTGGACAACTCCAACAGTGCATTCAGCACTTCCAGCACCAACAACGGCGGCGGCATCTCTGTCGGTCCGGACGGAGTCCCGTTGCTCAGCTACAACAAGGGCAACTCGGATACTGACATCCGGCACGCTCTTGTCGCTTCAGTCCTTTATGAACTGCCGTGGGGTAAAGGACGCCGGTGGTTAAGCGGCGCTCCGACCGCGGTCGATTACGTCCTTGGCGGATGGCAGTGGAACAACATTGTCACCCTCCAGAGCGGCTCGCCGATCAACGTGTTCTACAACAACAGCCGGTTGACAACTGTCTACAATGGCGGCTGCAAGGTCAACCCGGGAAGCCATGATTCAAATGGCAACCCGTATTGGTTGGTTTGCCCGGCCGGTGCGTTCACTTCGGCACCTGCCGGACAGATCGGCAACCTGGCACGTAACTATTTCCATGGGCCGGGAAGCCATGTTTGGGATATGTCGATCTTCAAGGACATCCCGATCTACGAAAACTTCAAGTCGCAACTGCGTCTTGAAATGTTCAACGTGACCAATACGCCACAGTTCCAGAACCCGGATTCGAATTTTGGAGGTCCGACCTGGACAAACGGCAACTTCGGGGTACAGAACACGACCAAACTGTCATCTGAACGTCGCATGCAGATTGCAGTTCGATTGATGTTCTAACCTTTCATTCACCGCGGGGAGCAGGGCGACCTGTTCCCCTTTTTCTTTTCGGGGGACGATCACTTCTATGCGCAGAGCGCAATGGCAACGGGCAGCGGTTCTTTTTTTCCTCGCGGTTGTTTTTGCGGTGCAAGCAGTCGCTCAAGGAGCGTTGAGCATCAGCAAGGTGGAGCCGCCGAACTGGTGGGCGGGTCTGCCGGAGAATCCGATGCTGCTGGTGTGTGGGGCGGGGTTCGACGGGGCGAAAGTTACGACGGATTATCCGGGCGTGAGCGTGGACCGGGTTGAGCCCGGAAACGAAGGGTATCTATTCGTGTGGCTGAAACTGGCCCCGGATGTGAAGTCGGGGACGGCGAAGTTCGTGGTTGCGGGGGAGAAGGGAAGAGCGGAGTTTGAGTTTCCAATACTGAAGCGAGAGCCGTGCGCAGCACAGACAGAAACAAAGGGTCCTTCGGCTACGCCGCTACGCGGCTCCGCTCAGGATGACACGGCGGTATGTCATTTCGGGCTAAAGAAAACCGATGTGCTGTACCTGATCATGCCGGACCGGTTTGCGAACGGGGATACGTCGAATGACGATCCGGCGGGCGCGAAGGGTTATTACGATCGGAGTAAGCCGCGCGGATTCCATGGCGGCGATTTGAAAGGGATAGCGGATCACTTGCCGTACTTGAAAGAGCTGGGGGTCACGGCGCTATGGCTGACGCCGTTCTGGAAGAACGCCAACGATTATCACGGGTACGGCGTGATCGACATGTACGCGGTCGACCCGCACTTCGGGACGTTGCAGGATTTCGAGCGGCTGGCCGCGGTAGCGCACGCGGACGGTATCAAGTTCTTCTTCGATTACGTTGTGAACCATGTTGGGCCGGATCACGCCTGGGCGAAGCATCCGCCGCTGCCGACGTGGTTGCATGGTACGCCGCAGGATCATCCGCCATTCGATTATCACTTCGAATACCTCGTCGATCCGCACGCGAGTTTTCAGCAGCAGAAGGACATTCTCGAAGGATGGTTTGCGGACGTGCTGCCGGATTTGAACGTGGACGATCCGCACGTGGCGAAGTATCTGCTGGATAACGCTGTGTGGTGGATGGAAACGGGCGGGCTGGATGGGTTTCGGTTGGATACGTTTCCGTATTCGTCGCGGAAATTCTGGAGCTACTGGCATCGCAAACTGTTCAGGATCTATCCGCAGGTGAACACGATTGGGGAAGTCAATAATACTGACCCGACGATCAATTCGTTCTTTGAAGGCGGCCGCAAGGAGTGGGACGGAATCGACGATGGGCTGTGGACGATGTTCGATTTCCCGGTGGAGAGCACGATTCGCGAGGTGCTGGTGAGGGGCAAGCCTGCGGACGCCCTGCAGAAGATTATGCGGTATGACGATCTCTATCTCAGGCCGGACGACCTGGTGACGTTCGTGGGGAATCACGACATAAAGCGATTCCTGAGTGAACCGGGAGCGACGCCGGGAAAGTTGAAGGCAGCGCTCGGATTGCTGATGACGCTGCGTGGTATTCCGCAACTTTATTACGGCGACGAGATTGGGATGACCGGCGGAGACGATCCGGACAACCGGCATGATTTTCCGGGAGGGTGGGAGGGAGACCCGCAGGATGCGTTCTCCCAACAGGGAAGAACTCAGCAGCAGAAGGATATTTTCGAATACCTGCGCAGCCTGATCGCGCTGCGGAAGACTCACCCGGCACTCGAAGATGGGCATCAGTGGACGATTGGGGCGGCGGAGAAGTTCTTCGCGTATCTGCGGGACGATGGGAAGGAGAAGGTGCTCATCATCTTCAATGAGGGTGCGGAGTCGATCAAACTGGATCTCAAAGATACACCGATGGAGTCGGTGCACGGGTTGGAGCCACTGATGGGGGCGCAGTCGGCAGCGATTGCGAATGAAACCGTGACGATTGCGGCACCGAGGTATGGAGTGGAGATCTACGAAGTGAAATAGGGGCCTTCCTCTTGATTGTCAGTGATGACGAAGCGAAAAAGCAGGGGGGACCGATTGAGAGAGAAATGCGGGTCCTTCGACTAAGTCGCTTCGCGACTCCGCTCAGGATGACGGGTTTTGTTATTCCGCGAGACCGTTTTATTGCACGGGCCAGCTATGCGTTGTGGTTCACGAGCCGGATGAGCCAGAAGGCGATTGCTGAGACCGCCGCTGACGCCGGGATCGTCAGAACCCATGCCCAGACGATACGGGTGGCGACACCCCAGCGCACCGCGGAGATACGGTGCGTGGTGCCGACACCAACTATTGCGCCCGTAATGGTGTGAGTGGTCGAGACTGGGATTCCGGCGAGCGCGGTGCCGAAGAGCGTAATGGCTCCGGCGGTTTCGGCGCAGAAGCCGCCGACGGGTTTCAGCTTCGTGATCTTCGATCCCATGGTATGGACGATGCGCCAACCCCCGAAGTAGGTTCCAAGAGCGATGGCACCGTTCGCGGCAAGAATAATGGGGTAGTGATAGATGCCCCAGTTACCCGCCATGTCCGCCTTGCTCATGAGTCCGCCGGTGTAGAGCGCGCCGGCGACGATCCCCATCGTCTTCTGCGCGTCGTTGCCGCCGTGGCCGATGGAATATGCGGCGGCGGAGAGAAGCTGTAATTTCCGGAACCATTTGTCGACGGTGCGCGGTGCGCGGCTGCGCAGGATCCAGTACATGCTGATCATGAAGATCCAGCCGAGGATCAGGCCCATGATGGGGGCGATGAAGATAAATGCGACGGTCTTGATCCATCCGGAAGCAATGATGACGTTGAAGGCGGTCCCCCAACCGCGCAGGATGGCCGCGCGAGCGATGGCAGCACCGGCATAGCCGCCGATGAGGGCGTGGGAAGAGGATGTCGGAAGCCCCCACCACCACGTCAGTAGATCCCAAACGATTGCGCCGCCGAGTCCGGCAAGAACAACGTACTGCGTCACGATGTCGAGCTGGATCATGCCCTTGCCAATGGTGTGCGCGACGGCGGTTCCGAGCAGGAAGGCGGCGACGAAGTTGAAGAACGCGGCCCAGACGACTGCGATTTTCGGCGACAGGACGCGGGTGGAAACTACGGTAGCGATGCTGTTGGCTGCATCGTGGAAGCCGTTGAGGAAGTCGAATACCAGGGCTACGGCAACGGTGATGAGTAGAAGTATGAGTCCTGTGTCCACTCGTTGAATTCCTTAAGAATGCGGAAAACGGCGCATGACTATGCGCTCTTGAGAATTACCGATTCCATGACATTGGCGGCGTCTTCGGCCTTGTCGGTCGCGGTCTCCAGAACTTCCATCAGCTCCTTGATCTTGATGAGCTGGATGGGATCCTTCTCTTCCTGGAAGAGCTTGCCGATGGCGTCGCGGGAGATGGCGTCGGCCTCGTTTTCGAGGCGATTGACCTCGACGCAGTGATCGAGAACCTTCTGCTGGTTTTTCTCGAGAAGTAAAACGGCCTTGGAGAGTTCCTGGCTTTGGCGGACGATGACGTCGGCGAGTTTGGCAGCGGATTGCGGCGCCGAATTGACTTTGTACATCAGGAGGCGGTCGGCAGCGGAGTTGATGTAATCGAGGACGTCGTCAAGCGCGCTGGCGAGAGCGTGAATGTCCTCGCGGTCGAAAGGTGTAATAAAGGTCTGGTTCAGTTTGACCACGACGGCATGAGTCAGGTCGTCGCCCTTGTGCTCAATGTCCTTGATCTTCTGAACCGTCTCGGGAACGTTCTTATAGTTCTGCAAAAGGCCGCGCAAAGTCACAGCGCCTTCGGTAAGATTGCTGGCCATTTCGGCAAACATGTCGAAAAATTTGGTTTCGCGCGGAACAAGGCGAACCATCTATTGGACTCCGTAGGAACGCACCGGCAGGAATCGGCTCCCGGAACGGCGCGGTATAAACACCTCAAACGTTTAACTATCTCATCCGAGGGAGAGAGGGTCAACAAAACAACCGAAGAGCAAAACGCTGAAAGTCGAAAAGCTGAAAGTCTCAAGCCAAATTCAAGGCCGAAACCGGGCACGGAGCTAGGTTTGGGCCGGCGCAGGTGACGGGCCTCGGCGAAGGCGACGAATGACGGCGCGGAGCATGCGCCAGATCCACCGGATCGCGAGGATCAGCAAAGCGACGAGGACGAGCGCGAGAGCGGCAGCTATAAAAGGATGCTGCGTTGCGAGCCAGGTAAGGAATATCGCGAGCACATCTTCCGAGGCGCTCAGCGCTATGTTGGAGAAAGGTTCGGGAGAGGGAGTCACGCCGGCCCGTAGCGCGGTCTTTCCCCCATGAGCCGCGAGGGCCACACCAGATGCAAGAGCGACGCTGGCGAAGTGCCATTCGGGAGAGAGTTGGTTGCTGGCGGAGTAGGCGAGGAGTGCGGCGACAGGCACACGTATGAAAGTGTGAACGGCGTTCCAGAGGAGATCGAAATAGGGAATCTTGTCGGCGAAGAGTTCGAGAACGAAAAGCGCGGCGGCAACGGCGATTATGCGCCAGTCCTGCAGCAGCGTCAGACTGCCGGGAAGAGCGACAGCATGGAATCGGCCCAAAAGTCCGAGGGTCGCCACCGTTGCGTAGACGTTGAGACCGGCAGCAAAGCTCGTGGCGATGATCAGGGGAACGATTTGGGCGGCGGAGAAAGGCATTGCAATCGGGGTATTTTAAAACGGCAAAACGACAACGCGGCAAAGTTTAAAGGCCGCCCGAAGGCGGCCTTTGGTGAAACGGACGTAGCAGCTTAGAGCGTCGATTCGATTTCGAAGCCCCAGGCTTCCAGGAGTGGCTCGGGCACGTACTTCGAGTTCTTGTTGCGACGAGCCCACTCGCGCAGACGAGTCGAGCGAATGTACTGATCAGGAGTCAGTTTGAACTCCCGAACCACCTGCTCGAACTCGGTGATGGTGGGGGTAACCGGACCGATGGGCTCCGGCTTTCCCCAGTTAGGATTGCCGCGTCTTTTTGCCATGAGTAAGTGTCCTACCTCTGCGATGAGTTTTTTGTGGCGGGAAAACTTGAGGGTCTCCAACTGCCTTTACTGATATAGACGTACCGAACCCGAGAAAAGCCTCTTGAGTTACCTACGAGAGCCTACATCTCATTAGATACGTACAGCGGGGTTCCCGACTCACTTATCAAACTGTTTACTTTACCCTGAAAAAAAGGATGGAGCAACGGAAAACATCAGTGGAAAATATGGAGCGAGCATATGCAGATTTCGGTTGTACACGAAGTAAGTAACTGAAAACAAGCATCTTCGCCGAATTATATAAGTATGTGCTTACCCAAAAAGTGGTAGAAATAATGTCGTTGGAACGGGAGTTCCTGCAGGCCTCTTTTGCCACTAATCAGCGGCTTCCGATTGTGCACCGGGTGGAGTAGACGGTTGAGCTAATCCAATGGCTACAAGTTGAATCTCGAGGGCCGATCCGCAAAAAATGCAGTTCGTCGCCCTGGATTGCATGTGTCCCTCACACGGGTCGATGGGAAACGTGCGGAGACAGTTGGTGCATGTAAGCATCACTGGGGCATCACCCGTCGGGGTCCAGAGCGTGCTGCTCCTGACAGCGCACTCGGCATCTTTGTTTCTGGGCGCTTCAACCAACTGCGATATCTTATCGAGGAAGTCGGAAAGTGCGTAGTTACCTTTCTGGAAGAAAGCGTCTGCAATCGGCCCTTGCGTTACATCGATGGTCAGGAACTCGCCGCTTATCGCGACTGTCGGTAGCTCTGGAAATCTGGCGCGGAGAACAGAGAGCAACTCGAAGCCGTTCATGTCTGGCATTCGCAGATCGGTGATCACCAGGTCCGGTCGGCACCGCTGAATCGCCCGGAGAGCCGCAAATCCGTCCTCGGCAGCAGTAACCGCAAAGCCGGCGCGTTCCAGTATTGCGCCGAGAACCAATCTAATGTTCGGCTCGTCATCGACAAGCAAAATTGACTTCTTGCTGCTCATAAGCAACTTTCCTTGATCGCAGG
Organism: Terriglobia bacterium; assembly: GCA_032252755.1. Lineage (NCBI taxonomy): Bacteria > Pseudomonadati > Acidobacteriota > Terriglobia > Terriglobia bacterium. The sequence continues at coordinate 52,887 of JAVUPY010000032.1, read as the reverse complement.
TTTCGGTGCGAACCCTGCCACCACAGAGGTTCTTGAGGAACTCTGAGAAATGACTTCCAGTGTTTATCACTTTATAACGAGAGCTGCTGAGGCAGCAACATCAGGAAACCCTTAGTCCCATGGGCAGGAGTTGTCTCTAAGCAATTGATACACACTGGGATAGTGCAAGTCTCTGCATTTGAATGTTGCCAAACCGTAGTTCGCATCTAATTTCGTTGCGACAGATCAAAGGTTGTCGTCCTCGTTGTTGTTTACCCACAACTCATGGAGTTTACGATCATGTTCAGAGCCGAAGAACTCCGGCTGGCGCAAGAGGCCGCACAACTTGCCATCTGGGAGTGGTTCGTCGACACCGACGAACTCCGGTGGCAGCCGGGAAGCGTCGAATTATTCAGCCGCCCGATTGCGGAACTGACAACGGGTGAACGATTCTTCGAGTGTGTCTCGGCGGCGGATCGTGAGCGGGTGAAGGAATGCGTTCGCGATTCTGTGTCTTCGGGCAAGAACTATTCCGTCGAGTTTCGAGTTGATCTGCCTGGTGGTGAAACCAGATGGCTCGTCTCCAACGGGTGCCTGGCGCAAGAGAGACGGCCGGGACAAATCATGATCGGCGTCAGCAGGGACATAACCGATACCAAGCGCCGAGAGATCAAGCTTCGCGCGCAGGCTAGATTACTTGATCTAGCTTACGAACCCATCTTGGTTCGGGACCCGGAAGACCGAATCGTGTATTGGAACAACGGAGCGGAACTGCTGTACGGCTATACGTGGAAAGAAGCCAAAGACCGGCGGAGCCACGAATTACTGGATACCAAATTTCCGGCTAGTTTGGCGGAGATTGAGTCGCAACTAAAGGCGACAGGTTCCTGGGAAGGCGAATTGGTTCACCGCACCCAGAGCGGCCACTACATTCATGTTGCGAGTCGCTGGCGAAGGTTCGACGCTGACGGCAGTGAGTTCGTGCTGGAAAGCAACTTTGATCTTTCGCAACGTAGGGCGCTGGAGATTGCGCGCGCCTGGGAGGCCAAGGCGAAACTGCTTGGAGAAATGGCACACGAAATCAATAACCCGCTGGAGGCCGCCAGTGGCGCCGCTCACATTTTGAAGGCGTCCTGTGATCAACAATCGGCACACTACATTGAGGTTCTGGAGCAATCAATCCAGCGCATCGCCGAGTTCATTCGGCGCTCGAACGAACTGCACAGAAATCCCCATCTTCCTCGTGGACTGGATGGGCAGAGGCCCGTGCAGTGATGGCCTCAATAACGATGGTGGGACTTATAGCCGATTTGAGCGCCCGCAAGTCATAACCGCGCGTGCGTGTATTACGCCTGGAGTAGGCAGACTCGTTCGTAATTGGTGCCGGGAGGGGGACTTGAACCCCCACAGCCCTTTCGGGCCTGCGGATTTTAAGTCCGCTGCGTCTGCCAGTTTCGCCATCCCGGCACAAAACCATATATCTTGTTTTCTTGATCTTATCACCCGCCCTCGCCGGGAAGGTGTGATGTAACAACTCCAGGACGGCTCTCGGCGTGCGCCACGATCGGATCTTTCAAACGGTGGCGATCCAGCGCGCCTTTCTTTTGCCGAGTGCACGACAGGGTGCATCGTTTACGCGTGGGATTCCAACCGGCGCTTCATCGTGTACACGAATGCGGCTGTGGCCAGGGCGATCAATGCGAGCGCGAAGATCATGTCGGAGAATCTCGGCTCGAAGGATGTGCCTGTCACGATCTCGCGAGAGGTGATGGTCGTGTTGAGGCGATTCGTGACAAATCCAGCAATCACCATCAGGCTGCTTTCCGACACCAGTCGATACTCGCCCTTTCGTGCGTTCAGAAGAAACAGGGCGGGCGTGAGAAAGAGGACGAGTTCCAGCCCGAACAGGTAACCATACAAGTGATTGCTTGCCAGATTGTGCCACTGGTGCATATCGGTGAGCTCAAGTATTCGCATCCCGATCGTCACAATCAAAACGACACGAAGAGCGATGGCGGCGACCGTCAGCGGTTCTGCCACTTTGCTTGTCGAGCTACCGAAACGCCAGAAAGAGAAGACCATCAGCGCGAGACAGGCAGATACGCCAGAGAGAAACGCATTCACGGGTAACATGGCGCTCACCCAGATGGGAGAAAAGCGGTCTGGCGCGACTGCCATGACGTTGAGGAAGGCGGATTCCTGGAGACCAGCCACGAATGCGGCAATACACGTCAATAACATCGCCACGTAGCGAACCGCGGGAAGTCGTACAAATTCGCTCCCGGGCCGGTTCCGACGCGCCGAGTAGATGTCGTCCAGGAGGATGACGGAATACAGCACGAGGGCTACCCCAGCGCCGGCAGGAATCGAATGCGGCGACCACAGACTCCAGACAGTATTCCAGTCCAGGCGATATCGCAGAATGCTTGCGATCAGTGCGCACACAAAACCGAGATAAGCGATGACCAGGCTGGTTGTTCGCAGCAATCGATATTCGGAGAGTTCCAGAACTGCGAGCACCGCCGCAATGGTCATGCCCGCTGCGGCGAGTGAGAGACCGCAGAAGATGTTCAGTGTCGCGGAGATATCCCACGGAAACACTTCATAGAGATGGAATGGATAGCCGCGAACGCGATCGACGATGTATGCCGCAGTGCCGGCAAGGACGACCACGACGAGGAAGACTCGCCAAAAGCTCAGGCCTTTCATCTTTGCCAGCATGAGGCCTCCTTGGAACGGGTACGTTCAGGACTAAAATATAGTCCTGCGGACCGTCCCGTTCACATCACGTTCCAGAGTCTCGATCAGGTTCCCATGTTTGCCCCTGACCTCTATAAAGATTGGCATTGCCTGACCGATGGCGTGAGTTGCGCACCCATTACACGGGTCGTAGGCGCGGAACGCCATCTCGACTCGGTTCAGGATCCCGTCGGTCACGATTCCTCTATGAATAAGGTCCTTCGCGGCCCTGTCGACGCTCATGGCAATTCGTGCGGCATTGTGCTGCGTCGCAACAATAAGGTTGGCGTTGGTTATGATGCCGCGCTCGTCGGTCTTGTAGTGATGAATTAATGTTCCTCTCGGCGCTTCGACGATTCCCACACCTTCAGTCGGCTTCTCCGTTGGGATAGTACGGACGTGGCGATCGGCGATCTCCGGATCGGCGGCTATTTCGGCCATCCGTTCCGACGCATAGATAGTTTCGATCAGCCGTGCCCAGTGGTTGGCAAGCGTGTGATGAACGATCCTTGCCCCAAATGTCGACCGGTACCGTTCGAGTGCTGCCTGTGCAAGTGGCGTCGCCATCTTCTCCGCGACATTGAGTCGCGCCAGTGGGGCCACACTGTAAACTCCGCTTTCTGCGCCATCCTGAAAACCTTTCCAGCCAATGGGCTTCAGGTAGCAGAACTTGACGTAACTCCAGGGCTCGACGTGCTCGGCAACGACGTTCAGGTAATCCATGCCGCGGAACCGTTTCCATTCCCGTCCATCGGGACCGACGATTCGCGCTTCGCCGTCGTAGAAGTTCGGCCGATTCTCATGGTCAACCAGGCCCATGTAATAGGTTGCGTGTGTGTAACCGTCAGACTTGATCGCGTCCGCATAAACCGGGAAGAGTTTGTTCTCGAAGATATCCAGAACACTCAACGTGAAATCTTTGGCTTCGCGCGCGAGTTCTTTAGCCTTGGCGATAGTTTCGGCACCCAGAGCCTTTGACACTCCACCCGGCAACCCGAACACGGGGTGAATCGCCTTTCCAGCAATCTCAACGTTCAAATCCCGCAATTGCTGGCGGGTCGAAATAACCTTCCTGGCAGCATCGATCCCCAGCACCTTTATTACCCCAAGGACGTTGCGTTCTGCCGAAGGCGCGTCCGGGCCGACGATCAGGTCCGGTCCTCCGAGGAAGAAGAAGTGCAGCAGGTGGTCTTCGATGTAGAAGATGGAGTACGCGAGTTCCCGAATCAGGTGCGCAGCACGGGGTGGCGTAACGTGGAAAACAGCATCCAAAGCCTTCGTTGCGGCCATGTGATGCGCCATCGGACACACCCCGCAAATCCTTGACGTGATCTGCGGCATCTCCTCTGCCGGTCGCCCCTGGACGAACTTCTCGAACCCACGAAGCTCGGGAACCTGGAAGTACGCTCGTTCGACTTCTCCGGCATCGTCAAGAAATATAGATATTTTTCCGTGGCCTTCAAGACGGGTAATGGGGTCGATGGTGATCGTCTTCTTCTCGCCTTTTCCAACGGGCTCGATCGTTGCGTGAGACATTTCCACCCTCCACGATTCAACGGCTATTTCGAATGCACTAACGCTCTCTGCAGCAAGGATCCCGGCAAGCTATACCGATAGAATGTTCCGACCTCGTCGGGAAGTTCAGCGAGCGCCAAATCGATAGCTTCTGTCTCGGTCGCGGACAAACTCGACGCCAATGCCGACAAAAGTTTTGCCCCTTGGTCTCGCACCCTGTCGCTGGGGCCGAAACATCCCGTGCACGGCATATTTCCGCGAATACATGCCGCATCGCACCCGGCGCGTGTACCCATCCCCAGGCACACGATCCCTTGCGCAAGCAGGCACTTCTCCGGATCGATCTCGATTCCATAGGTTCGGTGAAGCGATTCCAGCGAGAGTTTCTCCGGCTTACTCTCTTTCCGCGGGCACTCTTCGCAAAGGGCAATATTGGGAGCGAGAACAGTTCCCCGATCGGGCAGTTCGCCGGAGACGAGCGCCCGCAAGGCCTCGGATACGACTTTTCGGCTGGGAGGGCATCCGGGGATGTAGTAGTCCACCGCAATAACCTGGTCGAGCGTCTTTACCGTTTCGCGGAACTCGGGCAGGCCCAGCGCGTGCATCTCGTCGAGTGTGTTCGTGCGCGGCAACACCGCGTCTGGCTCCGTGGTTGGTGAATCGTTGAAGGCCGCTGAGAGGATGTCCTGGCTCGAATAGAGATTCGCCAACCCGGGAATTCCTCCCAGGTGAGCGCATGCCCCGAACGCAATTATGTACTGCGATTTGGCACGAAGGAGATGCGCCATTTCTTCCTGCTCGGAATTACGGACAGCCCCGTTGATCAGAGTTGCCAGCAAGCCTCCGTCGGCAAGATTTTCAACATCGCTCCGTTTGCCATCGAGAGCCACCGGCCAGAAAGCAATGTCAACAGCATCCGTCAGCGTCAATACGCCCTCGGCGAGATCCACGACCGCCTCGTCACATCCTCCACACGACGCGCACCAGTACAGAGCGATCTTCGGCTTGTCAGGCATGGATCAGTTCCTCCGCTTTTGTCATTTCTGCTTTTGGAACGAGGTCAAGCTTCAGCGGGCCAAGTTCGCGGATCTTGCCGACCATTTCACGAATGACATCACGAACACGATCCGCTTCCGCCGCCGAAATCCATTCCAGTCGGACCCGCTCCTCTTCAATCCCCATCTTGACGAGCATCCTGCGCAACAGCCGGAACCGGCGAAGTGCCTTGTAATTGCCTTCGCGGTAGTGACAATCGCCGGGATGGCACCCGCCGATCAGGACACCGTCAGCCCCGTGCGCAAATGCATTCAGAATGAATTGCGGATCCACCCTGCCGGAACACATCAGGCGGATGACGCACGAATTCGGCGGATACTTCATTCGGGAACTGCCCGCCAGATCGGACGCCAGGTACGTACACCAGTTGCAGAAGAACGCTACGATCCTGGGCTCAAACACCGTTGTGGCATCTTCTTGACCGTTAGGCATGGAGCAGCACTCCTTCTGTCTCGGCAAACACCTCTTCGTCTTCGAAAAAGTTCTGGTTGATCGATCCGGACGGGCACGCGGAAACGCAAGTTCCACATCCCTTGCAGAGTATCTCGTTGACGCTCGCCTTTGATTTCACTGAATCGAACGCAATTGCGCCGTACGGGCACATTGGGATACATGTCTTGCAGCCCGAGCAGTGTTCTTCGAGCACATATGCCGTGTAGGGATCGAGTTCGATCTCGCCGGCATCGATCAGTGCCATGACTTCTGCGGCGGCGGCTCCCGCCTGTGCGACGGTCTCGGGAATATCCTTCGGGCCCTGGCAGGCTCCCGCAATAAATACGCCGTCCGTAAAGGTGCTGACCGGAGCCAGCTTCGGATGGCGCTCGAGGAACCAGCCTTCGCTGGCGCAGCTCATGTTGAAGAGTCGGGCGACATCTCGCGCGTCGGCTTTCGGCTCAAGACCGACCGATAGCACTACCATGTCCACCGGAATGCGGCGGACAAAGCCAGCCAGCGTGTCCTCGGCCCGAATGATGAGCTTGCCCTCTTCTGACGGATGCGCCGGCCAATCGGATATCTCGGCTACCCGTCCCCGCACAAAGTGGACACCCTCATCGAGCAGCCTGTCATAGAACTCCTCATATCCCTTACCGGGAGTTCGCATGTCGATATAGAAGTTGTAGACCTCGGCCCCGGTACGCTCCTTGATAAGGTGCGCCAACTTGAGCGAGTACATGCAGCACACCTTCGAGCACCAGCGATTCGTGTTCTGATCGCGCGAACCGACGCAGTGAACAATCCCCACCGATTGTGGCTGGCGTCCATCCCGCATCTGAAGCACACCACTGGTCGGCCCGGAGGCATTGATCAGACGCTCGATTTCCAGCGACGTATATACGTTCTTGTACTGCCCGTACCCGTAATAGGCATTTCGTTGTGCGTCGAAGGTCCGGAATCCGGTCGCGAGAATGATGGCCCCGACGTCGATCTCCTCGATGCTCTCTTGCTGTTTGAAGTCGATGGCGTTGCGTTCGGCGCAGGCCTCCACGCATGTCTTCTTGCACTTCCCAGTCTTGAACTCGATGCACGCATCAGGATCGATAAGGACCTTCTGCGGTATGGCCTGAGGGAAGGGAAGATAGACGGGCTTGCGCTTACTCAGTCCTTGATTGAAAGCGTCGGGTGTTTTGCCCTCTTTGTAGATGCAGGCTGTAATGCATTCCTGGCATCCGACGCACAAGTCCTCGATAATGTAGCGGGGCTTTCGGCACACCGTAACCTTATAGTTGCCGACGTAGCCTTCCACCTGCGTGACCTCCGAATACGCCCAAAGCGAGATATTCGGATGGGAGCCGACACTCGTCATCTTTGGCGTGAGGATGCAGGCGGCGCAGTCGAGGGTCGGAAAGGTTTTGTCGAACATTGCCATGTGCCCGCCGATCGTGGGCTCCCGTTCCACCAGGTACACATGTTTGCCGGCATCGGCCATGGTGAGTGCAGCGTGAATTCCGGCAATCCCGCCACCAACCACGAGAACGTTCGGATTGATCGGTACGCGCCGTTTTTCGAGACTCTTATGAAGTGCAACACGCCTCGTCGCCGCGCGTACGAGGTCCATAGCCTTCGCCGTTGCGGCCTTGTGGTCCTGATGCACCCATGAGACGTGTTCCCGAATGTTTACGAACTGCAGATAGAACGGATTGAGTCCGGCCCTGCTCAAGACATTGTGGAACGTCTTCTCGTGCAGCATCGGCGAGCACGCGGCAACAACGATGCGGTTCAGCTTCTTATCAGCAATATCAGTGCAGATGAGCTCCTGGCCCGGGTCCGAACACATGTATTTGTATTCCCGGGCGACCACCACGTTCGGCAGGGTTCGCGCATACTCTGCGAGTGCCATCACATCGACCGTCGCGGCAATGTTGCTTCCGCAATGGCAGAGGTAAACACCAATCCGACAATCCAGTCCCGGATCAGACATGTGCCAGCTCCTCCTTTCGGGTCAGAGCTGCAGACAACGGGATGAGTGCGCGATTCAGGCCCAAGGCCCGTTCGTCGATTCCCAGAGCCAAGCCTATGAGCTGCGTGAAGTAAACAATGGGGAGAGGCTGGCGGACTCGATCCCGGGCCGCCTCCTTCTGGAACGCTTCCAGGTTGAATTGGCAGAGCGGACATGCAACAGAAATAATGTTGGCGCCGTTGTCCACCGCTGTCTTGAGCAGGTAGTAAATCAGGTCCAAACCGATCTCCGGCAGGCTGCCCTTCTGGCTGCCGCCGCAGCAACGTGTCTTGACCGGGTAGTAAACGACCTTGGCGCCGCATGCTTCGAGCAGTTTGTCCATCGAGGTGGGATTTCGCTGGTTGTCGAATAATGAATAAGGACGCACGATCTGGCACCCGTAATAGGGCGCAACCTTGAACTCCCGCAACGGGCGTTTCACCTTCGATTTGAGCTTCGCCAACCCGAAATCGTTCAAGAGGATTTCCAATGGGTGCAAGACTTTGACCTGCCCCTGGTATTCCAACCCGATGCTTGCCAGCGCTTTATCTACGGTGTAACGAATGTGCGGGTAGTCGTGCACATAGTAGTGAGTCTTATTGAGGACCAGGTAACAAGCGGCGCAGGGAGCGACGATATCCTGTTTCATCTTACCGGCGATCGCAAGGTTTCGCCCCGCGAGCGCGTAAGACTGAATCTCGTCGAACGACATGTAAGTCGTGGCGCCGCAGCAATTCCAGTCCGGCAACTCTTCCATTTCGATATCTAGCGCACGGAACACGGCTACGAGGGATTCGTCGTATGCCTTGCCCGTGCCGCGCAGCGAACATCCGGGGAAGTATGCGTAGGTCATATGGCCAGCTCCTCCTCGGCAGCAACGACTGTGTCCAGCATCTTCCGTACGTCACCAACTTTGGCGACGTTGTCGTGGATAAGAGGCATGCGGCCGGCACGCATCAAGCGCAACCCCAGCTTGGACATGCCAAATAGCCTGAAAATCGCGGTCTGGAGGAAGACTCGCATAATCAGCCAGCTCTCGGTGATTCGGCCATGCCTGCGAATGCTGCGTGCGAATGACCGTGCCAACACCGGCATTGGAAGTCGCTTGGGATAGAAGCCCTCGGTAATCGCACGCTCTTTGAGGGCATACATCATGTGGGTGATATTGATCTTCTTCGGACACTCCACCATGCACGCGTAGCAGCAAGTGCAGAGCCAGATGGTGAGGCTGCTCAAAACCTCTTCTTTGAAACCTTCGCGTGAGAGGTGCATCAATCGGCGCGGGGTGTAATCCATGTAGAGGGAGAGCGGGCAACTGCCGCTACACAGTCCACACTGGAGGCAATGGCGGATCCGTTCGCCACCGACTGTCTGGCTGACCCACTTGGCGAACTTCGGGTCACGTTCAACCTCGAACTTCACGATCCGTTGGATTTTCATTGGCGGTCCTTGGTCGACGGACGCTCGAAGACGACCGGGCGAGAGATTCCGCACCGTCGAGTCGTAATGCTTCGTAAAAGGAAGACGACCCAAGGGGCCTGGGACGCGAGAGTGTTCGTGCTGTGCCGATGAACTGGCAGGCGCGTCCAATTTGGACTACGTTCTTGCTTGCTGAAGCTCCGGTTCTACCATCGCTTCAATGGAGACTCTTTGTTCCAACAAACGACAAATCGGGCAATGTGCCCGTGCGTCTTCAACGATCTCTCGAAACGTATCGGCTGTCAGGGCACTACCGCTTGCAACTACATTCACGTATATCGAATCCAGTTCGGCTTCGCGGGAAGCTTCAGCGAAACGTACCCGGGCCTTTACCTTCAACTGGTCGGGGGCGAGGCTCCGCCCGCTAAGCACTTTCATGGTGACGACACACATGCACGAGGCAACCGCACGCGCCAGCGACTCACATGCGTATTCGCAGAGGGAGTGATAGTACCCGGCACCCGTACAGAAGAAAGATGCGCCGTCTTCCGCACTTCCGGCGTGCACCATCACCGAATCAACCTTCCAGAGCGCTTCTGACGATCTCTCCATAAGGCCCTCCGGTTCATATCTCTGGAAACTAGGCCCTTTGTACCGACTCCTCTTTATTCCTCGTCCGACGGTAAGCGCAAACGTCTCCACTCTCTTCACGAATTACGCAACGCTCCCGCAAATGAATGCCGCACTGCAGGCAGATATCCTCGGAGCGTACAACGTGCTTCACGATCCGGGCCGATAGCACATCCAGGCGCTTTGATAATTCGAGAATCTCGGTGCTACGCATGTCCCTGCAAATCGCAGAGATGCTTCGCAGTCGGGCCGCGTCATAGGCCTTCAGCAACTTCTTTCCCGAACTGGTCAAGAACAGGTCTGTCGCACGACGGTCTGGCTTGGCCTCGATTCTTCTGACCCAGCCGCCTCTTACGAGCTTTTCGACAGTCTTGCTTGCCGCGGCATCGCTCACGTCAAGAAAAACGGCGACGTCTCCAATGCAATGAGTTTCAGTGCGAGATATGAGTTGCAAGACCTTAATCTGAGTCGGAGTGAGCAGCCCCTCGGACAACTGTCCAATCAGTTTTCGCTCCAGCACATTCGTGAGCGCCGAAGCAAAAACATGAGCGCTTCCAAGAAGATCCATCAATGTTCTGTTCGGCCCTTGCATACGGTTAACCACGTTAATTGTTAACGTAGTTGTATGACCAAATGATAGTACGAAAGTTGTTTCCTGCAACTTCTTTTTTTTAAGAAATAGCTCTTTGGCCTGAGAGTCAATCTCGGCAGCAATCTGATGGCTATGCCGAAGCCTGAGACTGTGCTCCTGAAGAGACCCCGTCAATGACCACGGCTTCGTCCTTTTCGCGGTAACTTCGGCCCGGAGATTTCTGCATCTTTGCCAGCAAGAACAAGGCCACAGCAAGGATTATCCAGATTTCGTGACAGAGCACCAAAACGATGAACGGCTTGTTCTGCAGCAATGAGGCCGGGAGTCGGCCAGTGGCGATGAAACGCATGATTGCGGAAGGAACCGGCGCAATGAAAGGAATGAATGCCACCGCGATCGCCCAGCCGTACCGCATGGTCGCGGCGGCTGCGACGGCGAAGACGATCACTCCGGCGTCGTTAATGCGGTGGTAACTGGGGAGCAGGAGTATGACATTAATGGCAGCGAAGCCAAGCAGGGGCGATACTTCGCGACGAATCATCCAGTAGGCCCACAGCGCCACGAGGACCACCACGATACCGATCGCAATGGTATTGATGACGGCGCGATCGGAGAGAACCGACCCGAGAATTACCTGCAGGTTCACCAGTTCATAGCGCGCGGGGTTCGCGAGCGAGAAATCGTCGGGACCACCCGTGTAACCGATGGCCACAGTCCTGGTGAGCAGCTCGGGGATCCACGAGCTGCCAATAGCAGTGAATTCAAGACGTAGCGCAAACATCGCAGTAGCAGCCAGACCTGTCAGCACGGAAACCATCACCGGCCCCCAGGTGCGCTCAAAAATAAAAAATAGCAGCCCAGCACCGGCCAAGTGCGGCTTAAAGCATCCCGCTATACCAAGCAGTATTCCGGCGAAGATCGGGCGTTCGAAACGCCAGAGGTAGCTGAAGCCGAGACAGGCGATAACGAGCGTAGACGCATTGCCACCCTTGATCCCGGTATGCAGATTCGCGAGCGACAGTGCGAGGGCGAGAAAAAGAAGGTTCCTGGAGCGAAAGAGCAACAGCAGCATTGCGAACACTATCGCGCCTGTGAACCAGATCCAGACCTGGTCGGCGACCAAGGCAGGCAGCAGTGTGAATGGTGCGATGAAAGGGATGCAGGGTGGCAGGCCCGTTCCCGACCCACCCATCGATGTGTCCTTAGCAGCTCGCAGAACAAATTCCAGTGCGGGACGGCCGTCCTTGACCCACTGATCGACCACCACGCTGGGCGAATAACAATTGAGGCCCCGCAGCCAGACGTGAGCAATGGTGAACGAACCTGCAAAATCGTTGTACCCGGTCGAGTGGATCGCACGCAATGGGCCGCGGACCAGGAAGAACAGAAAAGCAATCGCCACCAGGAGCTTAGGAAGATGCTGCCTCAATTTCATTTCGCAAAGTATAGAGCAACTCCGACGCTGGCACCCGGATGACGAAGTATTCAGGCTGGTTCCCGACAGTAACGTCGGGAAAAGAAGGCCGTGCGTTCGAAGGTCTCAAATCCCGGCGCCAGTGTCTAGCGTGCTGCAGAAATTCCAACAGTTTGGGATCGCTAATAACGCATTTCGGCGGACGAGACCAGCTGGTGGCGTTGTCACAACCACCTGATCTGCCGGGGCTTCGGATTCAGGCGTGAATACTGTTACGATTAGAAAGGCTCAATAAATTGGCACGAATGCTGTAAGCGGTGATCTCAGAGAGCCCGGTGTTCTGCAATGATTCAGTTGTCGGGGGCCGGAAAGCGTTTTGGCCCAAAACTCCTTTTTGAGAATTTGAACTGGCTGATCACGCCCCAGGACCGCGTTGGACTGGTGGGGGCGAACGGCACGGGGAAGTCTACGCTGCTGAAGATCCTCGGCGGGATGGAGACGCTCGAATACGGGTCGATGGCGGTGACCAAGGGCACGAGCACGGGGTATCTGCCTCAGGACGGTCTGCGGCTCGAGGGGCGGACCGTGAGGGAGGAGTGCCGCACGGTTTTCGCCGACATCGATGCGATGGAGAGCGAGCTAGAGTCGTTGATGAACCGAATGTCGGACTTGGACCACGAGAGTGCGGAATATGCTGACGTGGCGGACCGGTTCCATCGCGTTCAGTCCGAGTTCCACACGCGCGATGCGTACACCATCGAGGCGCAGATCGGGACGGTACTGTCGGGGCTCGGTTTTCGCAAGGAGGACTGGGAGCGGCGGACGGAAGAATTCAGCGGCGGGTGGCAGATGCGGATTTCGCTTGCCAAGCTGCTGCTGCAAAAGCCGAACCTGCTGCTGCTGGACGAACCCACAAACCATCTTGACCTTGAAACCCGCAATTGGCTCGAAGACTACCTATCGGAGTACCCGTACGCCTATGTGCTGATCTCGCACGACCGCTACTTCCTCGATGTGACGGTAAAGAAGATTGCCGAGATATGGAACAAGGACGTCCATTTCTATACGGGCAATTACGAGAAGTATCTGCGCGAAAAGCAGCAGCGCCGGGATTCGCTGGTAGCCGCCTACAACAACCAGCGCGAGCGAATCGAGCAGTTGGAAGCGTTCATCAATCGCTTTCGCTACCAGGCGACGAAGGCGAAGCAGGTGCAGAGTCGTATTAAGGAATTGGAAAAGATCGAGCGAATTCAAATCCCGCCGGAAGAAAAGACCATCCACTTCAAGTTTCCGCAGCCAAAGCCGAGCGGAAGGATCGTCGCGGAGTTCGACGGCGTTGGAAAGAATTATGGCGAGAAGCAGGTCTTTTCGAACGCGAGCTTCATTATTGAGCGTGGCGAACGGATCGCCCTGGTCGGTGTGAATGGGGCAGGGAAGTCGACGCTAATTAAGTTGCTGGCGGGGATCGAGAAGCCCACGACTGGATCGTTGCGCCTGGGACACAACGTCGAGCCGGATCATTTTGCCCAGGATCAGTACAAGGTGCTCGATCAGGAAGCGAGGGTCCTGGACGACCTCGGCACTCTGGCTCCAGGCGCGAGCAACACCGAGTTGCGCAGCCTGCTGGGATGTTTCCTGTTTTCGGATGACGACGTCTTTAAGCCAATTGGGGTGCTGAGCGGGGGCGAGCGGAATCGCTATGCCCTCGCGCGAATGCTCATGCATCCTTCGAACTTCCTGCTGATGGACGAACCGACTAACCATCTCGACCTGCGCGCCAAAGACGTATTACTCGAATCCTTGCAGAAGTTCACGGGAACGGTGGTATTCGTTTCGCACGACCGCTACTTCATCGATAAACTCGCGACCCGCATCTTCGAAGTCGGCGACGGCCATGTCACGGTATTTCCCGGGAACTACGAAGACTATCTCTGGAGCAAGCAGGGAAATGCGCCTCGCGCAGAGATTCGCAGGACCGAGCCGACGCTGGATGATGTGCCGATGCCAGAAAGACCGGACGGAAAGAAACGGGTAAATCCGATCAAGATGCGGCAGATGGAGGAGCGCTGCTCGGAATTGGAGAAGGCGATCGAGGCCTCCGAGCAGAAGATCGCCGAGTGCGAGACGGGCTTGGCAAATTTCGTCAGCGTAGAAGAGACGCAGCGCCTGAGTTCGGAATTGGAGGATCAGCGCAAGCGGGTTGCGTCGCTGATGCAGGAATGGGAAGAGGTCTCACAGTTTCTGCAAACGAACGTGTAAAGCAACCGAAGAACTGAAGATTCGCTGAACCGAATAACTGAGACAAGGAGAGCAGTAAAGCAACAACCCCACCCTAGCCAAGACGCGGCTAGGATGGGGTACCTGCATTGAGGGGGAGCAGGATCTTATTGAAGCGAGACGAGGATTTCGATTACGCCTGTTCCTTTCTCCAGGTTTTGGAGAGCTTTTCCGACAATCGCACCCGGCATACGCGAGCGGTCGGTGCCACGCATCGCATGACCAGGTGTTGATGAAGTGACAAGGAGGTCGCCGCGCCGAATCGGTCCGTTTTCCGCAGAGACGCGGCAGGGAACTATCCCGACCATTGCGAGGGGAATTTCATCGGTACTGGATTCGAGTGGATGTCGCGAACCGACGATACCCGGTTTTGAGGAGAACACCCCGGCGACGGCGGTTGAGTAAGGTTCCGCCGAGAGCGCGAAACTGCGATCGGCGTCGCTATTAACGACGAGCACGTCACCCGGTCGGTATTCCTGTTTTGCGCCGCGGACAGAAACAGACTCGGCGTAATCCGCCCCATTCGGATTGAAGGACCCTAGCGCGAACACCGTTCCAGTCGTATCCACGCGGAAAACTTTCCGACTCAGATTGCCGGCTACGAGTACATTGCCGGTCTGCACAGAGCTGACAAACATACCGGCCACGCCGTTCGCAGAATCTACGCGGCCGTAAACCCCGTACGTAGCACCGCTGAGACTGGTTGCGTAGCCGAACACTCCGACTCCGTTATTACCCTGGTTACGAGCCATCAGGGCGTAATTCGTTGAGGCAGTCGATATGGCATTGTTCTGAGCGTATACCCCCGCGGAAGAGTTGCCGGCGGAGGCGATGCCGACAACGCCATAGTTGGTTCCCTGGGTTGATGTGGCGTCGCCCTGTACGCCAACGCCCTGCGAGCTTCTAGAGACCCCATGCACGCCGATGTTGAGTCCGGTCGAGCTCGATGCCTCGCCGTAAACAGCCTGGCCCTCGGTGGCGCCGGTCCTCGCGTTTACTCCCATCGCTGTTCCCGTCGAGGAGAGAGCGATCGCGGAGACCGCCGTTCCCACCGTGCTGCTGGACTCTGCGCGAAGTGCCACGGCTACTCCAGTCCCGGAGGTGTTGCGCGCAATAAGGGTGTCGTTTACCGGGTCGCTGATTGTCGTAGTGAGGGAGCCCTGGACCAGCTGTGATCCCGTGAACGTGTTCGACCCAATAGTGGCGGCAACACCCGCGATAACCGTTGGCGAAAGAGCTGTCCCCAGCTTCGCTGAAGTGATAGAGCCGTCGGCAAGTTTGTCCGTCGTTACAGAACCGTCCGCGAGTTTCGTTGAACTGATACCTCCGTTCGCGAGTGCCAATTGCGTCGTCAAACCAGAGGTAGTGACCACGAGGGCGGGATCGTTCGATGTAATCGTCTGCTGCGTGGCGGCGCCGGCCGTCGAAAGCGCAGTACCGTCGGGAAACACAAGTTTGCCGCCGCTGGAGAGCTTCAAGTTTCCGGCCACCTCCAGGGGTGCAGTCGGCGCTGTTGTTCCGATACCAATCTTGCCGTCCGACTGAACGATGAAACGCCAACTGCCGCCGTGCATGATTCCGAACGGTGCAGCGGCGACCGTATCAGTTTGGCCAATAAACAACTGCGGAGCGTCACTTTCACCGCTGTACCATGTACCAGATGGCTGGGTCCCGGAGGCGCGGAGGCGCACGCGGCCAGCGACATCGAGACGGAACTGCGGATCGACGCCGATCCCAACATTGCCATTCATGTCCACGGTGAATCTCCAGGCGTTGTTGTGCCAGACACCGAGTGCGTCAGTGGACGAAATTCCTTTTTGTCCGATGAAAAGAACGCGAGTCCCGTTCGCGCTCGTGAACCAGATTCCCGAGCTTCCCTCGCTGCTGGCCCGGATAACGGCCCGGCCACCGAGGTCGAGCCGTGCCGTCGGAGCAATTCCGACACCGATTCCGACATTGCCGGCATTGGTCATCGCGAATCGCCACGCACCCCCGTGCCAAAATCCGATGGGAGATGCCGCATCGAGGCCAATTTGACCAAGGAATAGCTGTTGATTTCCCGTCTGATCCGTGAGCCACAGTCCTGACGTCGCCGATCCGCGGGCGCGAAGCTTGATCCTCCCATAAACGTCGAAGCGCTGAGTGGGAGAGGGTACGTCGAGCCCAAGCCCCGTGGAGTTCTCCGAGACGCTGGAGCTCGCAATCGTCGAGGCATCGAGGAATTTCGCCAGGTAGTTGGGAGTGCCGGGATTTATCGTAATATTCGAACTAATGCTCGATGACCCGGACGTCGACGCTGAAGCCAGTGACTTGGACGCGGATTGGTCCTGCAATACAAATGCTGTGGCCGGATGACCGCCGAGGGTTTCGGCGTCGGAGGCCTTGGCTGCGTACGGAACGGCCGTGAGGAGCACGCGCGGCAGTTCTACGCCTTCTTCGGTGGTGACGGAGAGCCATCGAGCCTGATTTGCGCTGAACAACTGCGGCGGGAGTCCGTCGTTCGAAGAGGCTCCCAGGCGGACTTCATATTTTCCGTTGGCATCGACCTGCACGTTCTGACGCTCGCTCCATAACGCGGTGCCTCCCTGCTGATCACTGAACAAAGAGAATGTGAGATTGATCACATAAGGTGCGGACGTAGTTGAGGCAGCAGGTAGCGAACCCGCATAACGAACCAGGCGGGGAAAATTCGATTCCTGCGCAAACACCGTCGTGCCAATGAGAAAAAGAAAGAAGACAAGCGATAGAAACCGATGTACGAAAGGATTTGGGAGCGATAATGGCATGCGTTGGGAACCTTGTGCGGCCTGGAATGCGTGTCCATGAAATTGCCATCGACGGCTATTCGCATCCGACAACACATCTGACCGTCATCAAGTCTAAGAAGGAAACACGATCAGGAGTACCGCTTGTTACTGCCGTTTCGAAACTCTGTTCCAAGGCGGGAACGATAAGTTCATCGAAACGTGTGCCAAATACCACACTAAAGTGACCTGCATCACGGCGTCTTGAGAACTTCAGGCACAAACTACAGTTGTCCCAGACACATCGGGTTCTGCCCAGGTGTTCTGTTCGACACTGTGAAGTGCGGACCAGGATTCTACCTCGGCAGAGACGCGCTCCCCGAAGCGCGATAGCAACCTGGAAATCGCAAATGGAAGCCAAGTTACTCGGCAGTTGTGAGTGACAGGGCGAAGCTATCGTCGGAGGAGTGCAATGCTGCAGTACCGTGAGCGGCAGACCCTTGCCGGCTCAAGTGCCGCGGATGAAGCCGCGGACGGGTTCGTTCCCAGATGGTACGTCGCATGTACCATGGCCCGCCACGAGAAGCAGGTCGCGGCGCAACTGGCTGGTCGTGCTATCGAATGTTTTCTCCCGCTGTACGATGAGGTACACCGCTGGAAAGATCGCCGCAAGACGATCACACTCCCGCTTTTCCCCGGCTATCTGTTCGTTCGGATTCCTCTGCTGGAGCGCTTGCGTGTCCAGGTTCTGCCCGGCGTGTCACGCCTGGTCGGCTTTGGCGGTCTGCCGGTTGCGCTAGACGATCTCGATATTGAGCGCCTGAGACAGGGCCTCGCGACGCTGCGGGCCGAACCACATCCCTTTCTGAAGCTCGGACAAACGGTACGTGTTAAATCCGGACCTTTGTCCGGAGCCACCGGGATCCTCGAACGCTACCGCGAAAAGTTCCGCGTCATCCTTTCTATGGACTTGATTCAGCAATCCGTCGCCGTCGAGATAGATCTCTGCGACCTCGAAATAATCTGACGTGCACCACCGATTTTTCTCATGAGAATCTGGCTTTTGATATTAAGCGCGCTCGTCTCGCTGGGAGCGCTGGCACAGTCCGCCAATGATCAACGGACGGTACCGCCAACTCCGCAGCCTGCGGTTACTCGTCCTGAGATCGACAACCGCGAGACGAGAGACCTGCGCAGGAATCCCTCTTTGCCATCGCGGACACGCGACACAGACAGGCTGCAAAACGAAAAGCAATGGTCGGACAAGCGATCGCCGGAGCGGCAATGGCCGGAAGAGACCCGGCCTGCCGAACCTGAGCCCGAAACTCAAACGGAATTCCAAAAGTTCGTCCAGGAATCCCTCGGACACGAACTGCCAGTTTTCGGCCACGAACTCTTCGTCGATGTGCCGTCTACATTTGCACCGGTAGATCAGATTCCAGTCACGGCCGACTACGTCATCGGACCCGGCGACGAACTTTTATTGCGTGCATGGGGTGCCGTCGACGTTGATCTCCAATTGGTTGTCGATCGCAATGGGCAGGTCCAAATTCCGAAGGTCGGTTCCTTGACCGTCGCGGGCCTTCGCTATGAGCAGCTGCCGGGTTATGTTCGGACTTCCATGGAACGAGTATTTCGTGGTTTCGACATGACCGTGACGCTTGGGCAGCTTCGCAGTATCCAGGTGTTCGTTGTCGGGAATGTCAAACGTCCCGGATCGTACACCGTAAGTTCATTGAGCACGCTGGTCAACGCCGTGTTCGATGCCGGTGGCCCGACCGCAAGAGGCTCGATGCGGCACATTCAACTCCGGCGCGGAGCAAAAATAGTAGTCGAATTCGATCTCTACGACTTGCTTCACGGCGATAAATCCAAAGATGTTCCGCTTCTGCCGGGAGACGTCGTTTACGTTCCTCCCGTCGCCCACGTTGTCGCCGTTGACGGCAGTGTGCAGGTACCTGGCATTTACGAACTCCGCGGAGGATCTACGCTAGGCGATGTGGTCAATCTGGCCGGCGGTCTTGCGCCCACGGCGTCAACCAGGCGCGTCGTCATCGAAAGAATTGAGGGAAGGGAATCCAGGCGCGTCCTCGAATGTGGCCTGGACGACCAGGGTCTGCGACAGACCATTAATAACGGCGATGTCATTCGGATCGATTCGGTATCTCCGAAGTTCGACGACACAATCACCCTGCGCGGTAATGTCGCCAATCCTGGACGATACGCGTTCAAGAGTGGAATGCGTATCCGTGACATCATTCCTTCCCGCGAGTTCCTTGTCACTCGCGATTACTGGCAGCGTCAGAACAGGCTCGTTGCTCGCGTTGAACCCTTGGATGAAACGCAATCGCAATCACAATCGACGAACGATTCGGTAAACACTATCGATACTTCTTCTTCCCGCTCCTACGCACGCGCCGGAGATTCGCCGGACAATACCTCTTCCCAGGATTCTCCGCAGAAGCCGACCGACGAAACGCAACTTCGGAATGAAGTTCAGAGGAACGGAGCCGATATCAACTGGGCTTATGCGCTGGTGCAGCGCATGAAGCCGGACCTCTCCACCGAACTGTTGCCCTTCAACCTGGCCCGCGCGTTGAACGGCGACGCGGCGGATAACCTCGAATTGCAGCCCGGGGACGTCATTACGATTTTTTCGCAGGCCGACATCGCGGTTCCGGCAAACCGCCAGAGCCGCTACGTCCGCATTGAAGGTGAGGTCAATGCCGCGGGTGTGTATCGCGTCAATCCCGGCGAGACCCTCCGCGATCTGTTGCGACGTGCCGGTGGTCCAACGGCGGAGGCTTATTTGTTTGCGGCGCAGTTTGACCGCGAATCGGTGAAAGAGGAGCAGACAGAGCGCTACGAGAAATATCTGGACCAACTCGATCAGGAACTCTCACGTCATGCCGCCGATCCGGGGCAGGACAAGCAGGACGCCGAAGAACGTGCGCTGGAGACAGAACGGCAGAAGCGAATGGTCGCAGAACTCAGAAAGATCCAGCCGACGGGCCGCATCGTATTGGGCCTGAACCCGGACGCCCATTCCATCGATGATTTTCCAAATGTGGAGCTCGAAGACGGGGACAGGTTGTTCATTCCGCGGCAACCAGCGACCGTCAATGTAATGGGAGCCGTTTACAACGAGAACGCGTTTCTGTTCGCGCAGCATCAATCGGTTAAGTCGTACCTTCAGCGCGCCGGCGGCGGAACCCGGGACGCGGACGAGAAGAAGACATTCATCATTCGCGCCGACGGATCGCTGGTTTCGCGCGAGGGCTGGATGGGACGCAAGAGCGGCTTCTCCGGTGTTCTGCCGGGGGACACCATCGTTCTCCCTCTCCGCCTGGAACGCGCGAACTTCATGCGTAACTTGAAGGATTGGAGCCAAGTCATTTCGCAATTTGCACTAGGCGTCGCAGCTGTTCATGTCCTGAATCAATGATGCAAGATACACTGGAAAAATCCGAAGAACGGCTTGAACCGCTCGAACTGAGCGGAGCCGTGGACTTCCTCGACGTCCTCCTCGTCCTGACGCGCGCGAGAAAGCGCATAGCCTGGATTGTCGGTGGAGCGGCGGTCTTGTCCGTGCTGCTGGTTTTGCTTCTGCCGCGGTACTACAAGGGGAAGACGACGCTGCTTCCGCCGCAGTCGAACCAGCAAAGCGCCAACCTGCTCGCCGGACAATTGACGGCGCTGGCCGGGATCAGTCCTCGGGACCTCGGAATCAAGAATCAGAACGACCTGTACGTCGGCCTCCTGAAGAGCGATACCGTCGCCAATGCACTGATCCAGAGATTCCAACTACAACAGGTCTACAAGAAACGTCGCTTGGTCGATGCCCGTACCAGGCTCGCTAAACTCAGTGACATCAGTTCTGGTAAAGACGGGCTTATCAACATCACCGTTGACGATCGTGATCCGAAACGCGCGGCAGCGCTCGCGAATGGTTACGTCGAAGAACTACAGCGGTTGAGCCAGGAACTTGCGCTGACAGAGGCCGGACAGCGGCGGCTGTTCTTTGAGCAGCAGATCCGCAAATGCAGACAAGACCTTGACGCGGCGGAGGTGGCCCTGGCAGAAACGCAGCGACGTACCGGCGTAATAGACATCGAAGCGAACGCCAAGGTACTACTCGAGCAGATTGGCATCGTACGCGGCCAGTTGGCGGCAAAGGAAGCTGAAGCGCAGTCGATGCGCGCCTTCGCCGCCAAAGGCAATCCGGATTTGCGCTTTGCGGAGGAACAGGCGGCGGCGCTCCGCGTGCAACTGGCAAAACTGGAGCGGGGCGCAGGCGACGGAGAGAGCGGCAGTACGGGAAAGCTAAGCGCCGGAGCGGTGGAGTACGCGAGCAAGTGGCGCGAAGTGAAATATCAGCAGACGCTCTTCGAGTTGTTATCAGCCCAATACGAGTCCGCTCGCCTCGATGAAGCCAGAGAAGGAACCGTGTTCCAGGTTGTCGATTCCGCGGCGCCGCCGGAAAAGCCATCCAGGCCGCCGCGACTGTTGATCGTCGCCGCAAGCATCGTTTTCTTTGGATTTTGTGCAGTCCTCGGAACAGTATTGCAGGATTCACGCAAACGCGCTTTCAACGATCCCGTACGCTCCGGCAAACTCGAGGAACTCCAAAATAGCTGGCGGTTGCGACGGTAAATCGTGAACCGTTGTTCGCAAAATACCCCACTTACTTCCTGATCAGGGATCAATGAGCGATACCATTCTTGTAACCGGCGGTGCTGGGTTCATCGGCTCCAACTTCGTACTGGAGTGGATGCGCCACGAAGGCTCGCCCGTAATCAATCTCGACAAGCTCACCTACGCCGGAAATCTCCGTAACCTGCAGGCGCTTCGCAACGACCGGCGGCATACCTTCGTGCTCGGCGACATTGGCGACCGCGCAATCCTCAGCCAGGTCCTGTCGCTCTACGAACCGAGGGCGGTGGTGCACTTTGCGGCAGAAAGCCATGTCGACCGCTCCATTCTTGGGCCGGGTGAGTTCATACGGACCAATGTCGAGGGCACGTTTCGGCTGCTGGATGAAACCAAGAATTGGTGGCTCACCTTGGACCAGCCCGAGAAACGGGCTTTCCGGTTCCTCCATGTATCTACAGACGAGGTGTACGGATCACTAGGCCCCGAGGATGATCCGTTCGTGGAACTGTCACCATATGCGCCAAACAGTCCATATTCGGCGTCGAAGGCCGCGGCTGATCACCTGGTTCGCGCATATCACCACACTTACGGCCTCCCGACGCTCACCACGAACTGTTCTAACAATTACGGACCGTATCAGTTTCCGGAGAAGCTGATCCCTCTCATCATCATGAACGGCCTTCGCTCCGAAGCGCTCCCCATTTACGGCGATGGACAGAATGTGCGCGACTGGCTGTACGTTCGAGATCATTGCGCCGCCATTCGCACTGTTCTGAAAAAGGGAACACCCGGCGAGACATACAACATCGGCGGTGGAAACGAGCGCAACAATCTTGACGTGGTGCACTCCATCTGCGAGCTGCTCGATGAATTCCGGCCGGCGCGGATGCCACACAAAGAATTGATCGAGTTTGTAAAAGATCGCCCTGGACACGACCGCCGTTACGCGATTGGAGCGAACAAGATCAAAGAGGAACTGGGCTGGGAGGCGTCGGAGACCTTCGAGTCGGGACTTCGAAAGACTGTGGAGTGGTATCTCGATCACGAGGCGTGGGTGCAGGAGATTCGGAGCGGCGCATACCAGCAATGGGTCGCGCTCAACTATGAACACCGGGAGACCTCATGCGAGGCATAATCCTGGCCGGCGGCGCGGGAACCCGCCTCTATCCGGTCACCCAGGCAGTCTCTAAGCAGTTGCTCCCGGTCTACGACAAGCCCATGATCTATTACCCGCTGAGCACGCTTATGCTGGCGGGCATTCGCGACATCCTTATCATCTCGACTCCTCAGGACACACCCCGCTTCGCCGAACTGCTGGGCGACGGCTCGCAGTGGGGTCTCAGTTTTCAATACGCAGTCCAGCCCTCCCCGGACGGACTGGCGCAGGCATTTGTGCTTGGACGCGAGTTCATAGGCACAGACGCCTGCGCCCTCGTTTTGGGCGACAACATTTTCTTTGGTGGCGAATTAACTCTTTTGCTACGACGTGCGGTGGCCCGCGAATCAGGCGCCACCGTCTTTGCGTATCCGGTGGTCGATCCGCAACGTTACGGCGTCGTCGAGTTCGACTCGCAGGGACGGGTAATCAGTCTGGAGGAGAAACCGGCGCGCCCTCGCTCTCGCTATGCAGTCACGGGATTGTACTTCTATGACCATGAGATCGTCGAAATCGCGGCGAACCTGAGGCCATCGGCGCGGGGCGAATTGGAGATTACCGATGTAAATCGGCACTACCTCAACGCAGGAAAACTTGTCGTAGAACGGCTCGGGCGAGGCATGGCATGGCTCGATACCGGGACACATGATTCGCTTTGTGATGCGACAAATTTCATACAGACAGTCGAACGCCGCCAGGGCCTCAAAATCTCCTGCCCGGAGGAGATCGCATTCCGCAACGGATACATCGATGCCGAACAGTTGCAAAGGCTTGCTGATCCGATGGTGAAAAATGGGTATGGAGAGTACCTGATGGACCTGGTCCGCGAGGCCCGTTTCTCCGAGGTGCGCGGCTCGTAATCTTCCACTCCTCCGGATTTCCTTGTACCTACGGATACGAAAATGAGAATCGTCGTGATTGGCAGAAACGGCCAGCTTGGTTGTGCTCTACAGCGTGAACTTGGGCGCTGCGGGCTTGTAATAGCAGTGGGCCGGGAGAGCGCCGACCTCGAAAACCCAAAACAGTTGCGACGCTATCTGCGTTCTATGACGCCGGACGTGATCGTCAACGCGGCAGCTTATACCAATGTAGACCGTGCGGAAACTGAGCCACGTCGCGCAAAGATCGTCAACGGAGTCGCTCCGGGCATAATTGCCGAAGAGGCTCTGCGGGCGCAAGCCGTGTTGTTCCACTTCTCAACGGACTACGTCTTCGACGGTCAGAAGCGAGAGCCTTATCTCGAGCGCGATACCACCGCACCGCTCAATACCTATGGCGAGACCAAGTTGCTGGGCGAGGAAGCGATCGAGGAGGTCGGTGGAGCCTACCTCATTTTCCGTACCAGTTGGGTGTTCAGCGAACGCGGCGAAAACTTTCTGCAGAAGATCCTGCGGCGCGCCCAGGAAAAGAAAGAACTGACGGTTGTAAACGACCAGGTAGGAGTGCCGACTTCGGCATCCGCTCTTGCCCAGGCAACCCGGGGCGTCCTGCAGAAACTGCAGAAAGACGCCCGTTACCGCAGGATGCGGTTCTACACCGCGGCGAAAAAAGCCTCCGGCATCTATAACGCCGTTTGTGCGGGGCATGGAACCTGGCATGACTTCGCTTCGGCTATCGTCGAGTTCGCGCGCTCGACACCGTTGCGCGATGGGCTCCGCGTCGAACGTGTCGTGCCCATTAGCAGTGACCAGTTTCCTTCGAAAGCAAAACGACCAGCCTACTCCGTACTGGCAACAGAAAAGCTTAACGCACGATTTGCCATCGAGTTGCCGCACTGGCGTAGTTGCATGGAGCAAAGCGTGCTGGGAATGACAGAAGGGTGACACATTGAAAAATAGCCTGAATTCGATATCGACTTGCTCGACGAACTCCACGAGCTCTCGTACCTGGCTTCAATCTGTCAATACCAGGCGCATGCCATTGCGGTACGGAACGGACGCCTGCTGCCTTGTGCTCTCCGACTCACGTTACACGGAGAACATAGTGAAGCTGCGCAATGACCCCAAGGTGAACCGCTACATTCACCACGATCACCTGACGCCCGAGGCGCACGAACGCTGGCTGAAAGGCGAGTCGATGCGTCGCGACTCATTGAATTTCGTCATACTGATCGAGGATTGTTTTGCCGGCACCGCATCGCTCTACAACATTGCCGCGGGCTCGAAGTGCGAGTTTGGACGAATTGCCATGCCGAAGGACGACCGGCGTGTCTACGCGATCGCGGCAGAGTTCCTTTGCCTCTCGTTTGCGTTTGAAGTGCTGCAGGTCATGGAAGTCTATTGCACCGTCGTTGCGGAGAATAAGTCAGCTCTCGGATTTTACCTGCGCAGCGGTTGGCAGCATGACCTTCGGTACGACGGCTTCACGAAACTCGACGGACTCGAAATGTCGGAACTGGGGCTTTCCATGAATCTGGAACGCTGGGCGAAAGCGCTGGAAGACAATCGCGAAGTATTGCGACAGTTACATCGGGGTGGAGACCCCTATCTCGACTAATGGCCTCCATCGACGATTGCCAAATAATCGAACTGCCAAAGATTGCCGACCCCCGCGGCAACCTCACTTTCATTGAGAGTTCCAGGCACGTGCCGTTCGACATCAAGCGCGTCTTCTACTTATATGACGTGCCAACGGGTGCCGATCGCGGAGCGCATGCGCATCGCGCGCTGCACCAGTGCCTCATCTGTCTCGCGGGCAGCTTCGGCGTCACCCTGGACGATGGTCGCCGGAGTCGGCGCGTAACCCTGAACCGCCCATGGCGAGGCTTACACGTCCCGCCGATGATCTGGGCCGCCGAGGTCGATTTCAATCCCGGCTCAGTGTGCATGGTTCTGGCATCGGCCCTTTACGACGAGAGGGACTACTACCGAGTCTACGAAGAATTTCGCTCTGCTGCGCTGACGATGGAGGGTAGCGTGTGATCCCATTTCTTGATCTGCAGGCGAGCTATCGCGAACTGCGTACCGAACTCGACGCCGCATGGCACCGGGTGATGAACTCAGGCCGCTACATCATGGGAGCCGAGGTGCAAACCTTTGAGCAGGAGTTCGCGGCATACTGCGGCGCGAAGCACTGCATCGGAGTCGCCAATGGCCTCGAGGCCCTGCACCTCATCCTGCGCGCATATCGAATCGGCCCAGGCGACGAGGTCATCGTTCCTTCCAATACCTACATAGCGACTTGGCTCGCGGTAAGCGAGACTGGCGCGAGACCTGTTCCGGTCGAGCCACGGCTCCACACCGCGAATCTCGATCCGCAGGGAATTGAAGCGGCCATCACCAAGCGGACAAAAGCCATCCTCGCCGTGCACCTCTACGGGCAACCGGCCGAGATGGATATGATTTGCGAGATCGGCAGGAAACATGGCCTGGCGGTCATCGAGGACGCTGCGCAGGCCCACGGAGGCCGATGGCAGGGAAGGCGTGTCGGTTCGTTGGGTGACGCCGCCGGCTTCAGCTTCTATCCAGGCAAGAATCTCGGGTGCTACGGCGATGGTGGCGCGGTAGTCACCAGTGACGATCGGCTTGCGGACGCCGTTCGAGTCCTTCGTAATTACGGCTCGCGCGAAAAGTACTGCAACGAGGTTCGCGGCGTGAATTCGCGTCTCGACGAGTTACAGGCAGCACTCTTGCGAGTTCGTTTAGGAGTGGTCGACAAATGGAACAGCCGTCGTCGACAACTGGCAGCACGCTATCAGCAGGCACTCGATCGAATCCCGGGCCTTGAGCTTCCATGCGTCGTCGAGGGCTCCGAACCGGTGTGGCACCTCTTCGTCGTTCGTCACCCCCGGCGGGACTGGCTCCGCCAGGAACTGGAGCGTCGCGGAGTTCAGACCCTCATTCATTATCCGATTCCGCCGCACCTCTCCGGAGCTTATGCTGCACACGACATCAAACGTGGTGCCCTGCCAATTGCCGAGCAACTCGCATCCGAGGTCCTGAGCATTCCTATCGGTCCTCACCTTACTCTCGCGCAGCAGGACCGTGTCATTGAGGTCATAACAGAAATTCTCCCGTCGTCGGCCACGCTGCAAATTGCGGCCGGGGTCGACACCGGCCTCCTCCCCGAAACTACCTGAAGCTCGTTTGCGCAATCTTCTCAAAGCAATTCTGAAGACCGGCACCGGTTCCCTTGTGAGCGTGCTGTTCGGCATGCTGGCAATCAAGCTGATTGCCGCTCGCCTCGGTGTCGAAGCCTTGGGTTCATTTTCCCTGGTCAAGCAGACGATCACTGCCGGGTCCGCCATGTTCATCACCGGCGGCCAGACAGCGCTTGTTCAGGGTATGTCGACGCGAACCGGCGAAGACCGCCGGCGCTTTCTCGGTACCGCCCTGGTGTTACTCTGCGGCGGGTCCCTGCTGGTCGGCGTAGTTATGATGCTCTCCGCTCGCTGGCTTGCGCCAAAGCTGCTGCCCGGTGTGCAGGGACCGGCAGGCGACGCCGTGAGCCTGGCAGGTGTTGCGGTCATAGTCGCGGGTG
The DNA here is from genome assembly GCA_032252755.1 of Terriglobia bacterium. NCBI lineage: Bacteria > Pseudomonadati > Acidobacteriota > Terriglobia > Terriglobia bacterium. The sequence goes on along the minus strand of JAVUPY010000032.1, from coordinate 25,797 downwards.
CGACGGCATTCGTCTTTGGGTCACTGAACGGCATTCGCCGGATTGGACGCCTGGCGATCGCGCAGAGTTCGAACGCGGTGGCACTCGCCGCGCTGGTTTGGTTCCTACTGCCGCGACTTGGCCTCCTGCGGCCCGAGCGATTTGCAGCGGTCCTCACCGTATCGCAATTGCCGGGATTGGTAATTGGCGGTTTCTTCCTTCTACGTGAGCGGATTCAAATCTGGCCTGGCAGTTTTGACCGCAACTCTACCCGTCAGTTTACGGCTCTCGCCTTCGCGACCTTCGCCGCCGCAACCATGCAGGGCTGGACCGTGCTCGTATTGCGGGGCTCCGTCAGTGCACGTCTTGGCTTGCGTTCAGCGGGACTCTTCGACGTCGCATGGACCATCAGCATGGTCTACGTGATGCTCGTGCTCGGATCGTTTTCCACCTACTATCTGCCAACGCTTGCCGCGGAGACTGACAACCGCAAGAAACTGATCGACGATGTGCTGAGGACGTCACTGTTGCTTGTTGTGCCGCTGATCGCAGCCATCATGGCGTTTCGCCCAATGATCGTTACGCTCCTCTATTCCCGTGAATTTTTACCCGCCACACAGATGATGCGATGGATGCTCCTCGGTGACTTCTTTAAGATCGTGAGCTTCGTCGTGGCCATGCCGATGATCGCCTTTGCCGACACGCGCGCCTTCCTCGTCGGCGAACTCGGATGGAACCTTGCCATGATCGGAGCAACACAGGTGATACTGCGGGCTGGACTTGGCCTCGAATGGCTCGGGGTAATTTTCGCGGTGGCGTACCTCGGTTATCTTGGCTACGCGTGGCAATATTGCCGCCGAAAATTGAACTGGAATTTTCCACGACACCTGATCTTGCCCCTGGTGTTCGGGATCGTAGTCCTGGCGGTAGTCAGCGCAATCAGCTGGGAGGCAACAACAGTTTCCAGTGCGGGAGTGTCGCTTGCAGCTATTGGCAGCGCGCTACAAGCCTGGGTGCTGATTCGCTCCGCACGTGATTCTCGCCTTGCAGCGTGCGCTACGGGAGCGGAAGCGTGAAGATAGCATTCCTTTTGTATGGCATCCCGCAGAACGGCGGTGTCAAGGTCGTGTTCCGCATCGGGAATCTCCTGCAGGCCCGCGGACTCGAGGTCACGAACTACGTCGCGGAGACGCGCCGCGAATTGCCGTTTCCAACCTCCTGCGAATTCGTTTTCGCGCCAAAACACTACCCTAATGCGCTCGGCCGGATCGCGTGGCTTGCTGGCGTGACGATCGGTGCGGACGTCGCGATTGCAACAGCTCATCCCACTGCACTGGCCCTGCATCTGAACCACTTGTTCCAGGGCCGGAAGCTTTATTACGTCCAGGCGTATGAGCCCGACTTCTACTCCGATTCTATCCTTCACCTTGTGCGCCGCTGGCCAATGATGCTTGTCGCCGCAACATCCTACCTGCTTCCGTTGGAGAAGATCGTCAACTGCGCTGGCTCCATGCGCGGTCTCACCGCGGGAGATCGCACCCGCGTCGCAGAAATCCCCCCAGGCATCGACCTCGGTCTTTATCGCCCGCGGCCGCACCCCAACCAGGGACTTATCGTGGGCCACATCAGTCGCCGGGAAGCTTGGAAGGGAAGCCGTCACTTCTTTCGCGCCATGACAAAGCTTCGTGCGCGCGGCCATAAGTTCCGCGTCCGGATCGCGTATGACCTCTGCGAGGAAACCAACGGCTTCGAATACGAATCCGTGCACCCCAGGAACGAAGCGGAACTTGCTGAATACTACGCTGGCCTCGACGTGCTGGTGAGCACCGTCACGCAGAAGGGTTTTGGCTACCCACCTCTCGAGGCGATGGCTTCCGGAGCATTATGCGTGGCAACACCCATGGATTTCGGATTGCCAGGCGTCGATCACATCCCAATCCTCGCCAACTCGAGCGAGAGCATCTGCGAAGCCATGGAGAAGGTCTTTGCGCTCCGCGACCGGACGCCGTTTCTTCGCGCTGGCTCGCAAACCGCTTCCCAGTATGGCTGGGAGCGAATCGCCGACCAGTGGTCTGCGTTGCTCTCTGACGAATCTCTTCGAACAGTGCAAACTCATGCCGCTACGGTTCCGGCGCTATGAACTCGAATTCCGCCCGCCAGTGGTATCTCTCGGGACTTTTCCTGCTGCTGATGAGCAACGTCATAAGCGCGTTCCTGGCAGCGGTTGGCGTGCAAGGCTTTGCGTTCTACCATGTCGAGGCAATTCTGCTTTGCCTCTGCGGAACACAATTCTGTGTCGTGCTCCTGAGCTTCGGCGCGCGCAGAACCATCGACTCCACTGTATTCAGATTCCTCCTGATTTCCCTGCTCTACACGATTGTCAGTTCCGTATTCCTCCTTCGCTTTGGTGATATTGGTCCGGCGTACGTCGCATTAATCATTCACACGCTAGTCTTCTATCCGGCGACGGCGCTGCTGATGATTGGCTGTGCGAGGCCGCACGATGCAACCGGTCCAGCAGGTATCCCGAACTGGATACTCTGGGGTGCGATTGCGATCCTCCTCTTTGGCTGGATGCAATACCTCGTCGGCGACCCCATTCTCGAAGTTGCGAATGCCGACAACGTTTCAAAGATGGTCGCGGCGAATGTCCTGGGAACCTTTCGCCCTTCATCCGTTTTTGCATCCTCGTTTCAATTTGGTCTCTTTTCAGTTCTGGCCTTCTGCATCGCATTCTCGCATGCAGTCTTCGGCCGCAGCGGTGTACTCGCATGGATACTCTCGATGCTGGCACTTAGCGGTGTCGCCCTCTCTCAAACACGCAACGTGTTTCTCTGTGCCCTCTGCTGCGCGACTTCGCTTGCATTTCTGGTGCGCTGGCGGAAACGAGGCGGCAGGATGAGACTATTCCGCTTCGCGCCTTTCGCTTACATGCTCGGCTCCGTGGGAATGATGGTATATGCGGTCATTCACTTTCTCGGCTCCGACATGACTAAGACCGGCGACCTTGCCGACGCATCATCGACTTGGGCGCGTGTCTCGAGTTGGCAGCAGGCATGGCATGACATCGTGCTGCGCGGATCGCTGCTCGACTCGTTATTCGGTTATGGAATCACGCAGGCCGGTCAGGCCTCCGACTATCGCAATCTGTACCCGGCAAGAGCCGAGGGCCTCTTCATCGACAATAGCTTCGTGAACCTTTTCCTCCTGCAGGGAGTCGTCGGCCTTCTCATATTCGTGCTTCTGTGGTGGATCATCTGGAAACGCCTGTTGAAACGTACGCAGGAAACCTGGGATCCCCTGGCCGTCGGAATAACCGCCTTTTACTCCACCTTCCTTGCCGCCGGAGTATTCAACATTCTCAATGGGCAATGGTGGGGCATCACGCTCGCACTTTCACTGTTCGTGCTGTCGCGGCCCCAGAAGACGGCTGAGTTGAGGCTGTCGTGCGCGGCGTAGCTCTCATCGTGGTTCACTACCGCACTCTGAGGGACACTCTTGAGTGCATCGAGAGCATTCTGGCGCTCGATGTCCCCCCTGAGACAGCGCGCCGCCTCATCGTCGTTGACAATGGCTCCGATGACGATTCGTGGGAAGAGTTGCTTGCATGGCGCAATGCCAGGTCTTGCCTATGGTCCCGCGAATTCACGGCTGAGGAATTGCCAGTCGGTGCCGCGGAGGCGAGTTCCCATCGACTGTCTGAAGGCGGTTGGGAGATAGTTCTGTTACGCGCCGCAGAGAATCGTGGCTATGCCGCAGGCGCCAACCTTGGCGTTCGCTTCGTCGAGCCAGACCAAGGTATCTCCGATTTCTGGGTGCTGAACAGCGATCTGATCCTCGATCCACTGTCGCTTGCGTGTCTCTTGACCGCAAGTCAGGACCGCCCACCCGCAATTTACGGCGCGACGTTGGTCTATATGGACGATCCAACGCTGGTTCAGGCCGCCGGTGGCGCAGTTTATTTCCCAGCGTTCGGGCGCTCACGTCATTACGGCAAGAGAAGCCGGGTTGATGAACTGGTCCAGAGCGCACCGCAGTTCGATTACATCGTCGGTGCTGCCATGTTCTTCTCACGAAAGGTTCTCGCCGAGATAGGTTTTCTGCCGGAATACTTTTTTATTTATTTCGAAGAGACAGAATGGTGCGCTCGTGCTCGCGCCCGCGGAATTGATCTCGTCTGGGTGCCTGCTGCGCGTCTGGTTCACAAGGAAGGAAAGTCTACCGGCGCTGCATCGCATTTCCGTGCCCTCAGCGATCTCTCGTTTCGCTATGTCGTCCGAAACAGCCTGCTGTTTACGGAAACGCGGTACCCGTTCTGGCTCACCACCGTGCTGCTCTTCAACATCTACGAGTGCCTTCGCCATTGTGCTTTCGGCGACTTCGGCAAGCCGAAGGTTTTGTGTGCTGCGGTGCGCGAATACTGGGAACTACGTCCCAGTTGGGCCCGCGAGGTTTCTGCCCTTGGCGACTGATCTTTACGCTCTACAGTTTGCGAACCTTACCTTTCGCGGTCTGCGCAGGGAGGACCTTCTCCGCGATGATAGCGAGTTGAAACTGATCGTCACCGTCAATGCCGAGATCATTGAACAGGCAAATCGTGATCCGAACCTGGGACGCATCATCAACGAGAACTGGGCGACTCTCGATGGCCAATGGCCCTACGTTGCTGCTCGACTTCGTTCAGGTCGCCGCGATATTGAGAAAATCTCCGGCTCTGACTTCGTGTACGAGTTGAGTGGCATGGCGGCGCAGCACGGCCTGCGTATGTTTCTACTCGGCGCCGAAGCGGATGTGAATCGCATGGCCCGCGCAAATCTCCGCCGGGAATTTGGCGTTGAAATCGACGGGTACTCGCCGCCGCTGATGAGCTTTCCTTTCCCCGAAAGCGCCGACTCGAAAATTCTCGACCGCATCGCGGAGTTCCGCCCGTCCGTTCTGGTTATCGCATTCGGCGCGCCCAAGCAGGAATTCTGGGCCGACGCTCATCTCGAACCGCTGAGAGCACTTGGCATTCGCTGGATCATCGGCGCCGGCGGCACGCTCGACTTCATTGCCGGTACCTTGCCGCGAGCCCCTTTGTTTATCCAGCGCGCGGGTCTCGAATCCCTGTGGCGCCTGGCATTACAACCAAGGCTGCGCTTTCGTCGCCTGCTGCGCGCATTCCGATTCCTTCAATACGCCTGATGAAATCTTCTGGTTCTGAAACCAAACCACGCCGCTTCGCCGGGGTGCGCGTTCTCTGCGCCTACCTGGTCGTCCCCAACCTGCTTTTCTGGCTCGCCGGGCACGTCCTCGAGACTTTACCGCGCGCCGCCATCAACCTCGACTATCTCCTCGTCGCCGTCCTCGCTCCATTTCTCAAGAAATGGCAAGCGACCGCCCTGATGACCCTCGCTCTCCTGGTTGATGTCGCACGCTGCCTCGGGCCGCTGTACTACTTCAGTCAGCGAGACGCTCTCACCGCGATCGTCTTCCTGCGTGAGGTTTCGCTCTCGCACGTGCTTCTCAGTACAGTTGTTGTCGTCGCACCTGCAATCCTTCTTGGTTGGGCGCTGGTGTCGCTCGGTGGGTCCAGGCTCGTTTTGCGGCAGAAGACCGCGTGGATGGCCTGTCTTCTCGTGGTACTCAGCGCGGTCGGAGTCTGGGGCGGAAACAGTTCACTGCGCCTGCGAGACGAAGCCGTTGGCTTGAACCTCTGCACCTCGGCTGGAGCGAGTATGGCGAAGACGATTGCATCGGCGATGTTTCGAGAACACGATCGCCTCCAGCCGATCGCCGTCGACTCAGCCACTCGGGAAGCCGGCTGGTTTACCGGGGTTCCGAAAACGCACGACATCGTTCTGATTGTCCTCGAATCAGGCGGCGAAGCAATCAACCCGCAATGGAAGTCGGTGCTCGGTTCCGTCTGGTCCGATCCTAAGCTTCAAGAAAAATACCGTGTTTCGACTGGTGCCGTGCCGTTCACGGGCGCAACCGTTCCGGGAGAGTTTCGCGAGTTGTGTGGCGTTGTAAGCGCTGTCATAGAAAAACCCACAGACGATCCCGCGGTCATGAACAACTGCTTACCGTGGCAAATGAAGCGCGCCGGAATGAAAACTCTCTATGTCCACGGCTTCGCATCAGAAATGTTCAATCGACGTGACTGGGTCGGGGGCCTTGGTTTCGACGAGGAACTCTTTCATCCGCAATTGCACGACATGGGCCTGCCGGACTGCGGCGGAGCTTTTCGCGGTATATGCGACGCCAGCATCGCGCACTGGATCGGCGATCAACTCGTCGCAGATCCCGGCCACCGAAAATTCATTTACTGGTTGACCCTGAATTCGCACTTGCCTGTGACCCGTGATCCCGAAGCATCCAACCTGCTAAAGTGCGGCACCGCGGCGGCTCTTATCGCCGACAACGCTTCGTGCGATCTCATTGGTTTGCAACTGCGCGCAACACGCTCCATCGCTGAAATGGTCATGCGCCCCGATCTCCCGAACACGGAGTTCGTCATTGTCGGCGACCACGCGCCGCCTTTCATCTTCAAAGAGCGTCGCGACTATTTCTCTCAGAAAGAAGTCCCCTGGGTTCACCTCGTGCCCCGGTAGACTGTTTGGCCATCCTCAAGAAGGATGATCAACCCTGCGGCGTGTGCGCCGGTCCGATTTCAGAAGCGGACCGGCGCATTTTTGTTTATCCATACGGATAGAAGATGAAGAACAAAAGCGAGAGGCCGGTAAGTACCCAAATCCCGGACTTGAGTTGACGATGTTTCCCGGCCACCAACTTGCACAGCGGATAGAGAACGAACCCGGCGCTGATCCCAACAGCGATATTGAATGTGAAGCACATGAGTGAAACCACCGCAAACGCCGGAATGGATTCGGTGAAGTCGCTGAAGTCGATCTTCACGATAGGCGTGAGCATGAATAGTCCCACGATGATCAGTGCCGGTCCGTATGCCTGGGGTGGGATGGCCCCAACAAACGGTGAGAAGAATAGGGCGCCCGCGAAGCAGATCGCCACAACCAGCGCCGTCAGGCCGGTTCGCCCGCCAGCCTCGATCCCCGTCGCGGATTCGACGAACGCGCCCGATGTCGAAGTCCCGATCACTGGCGAAAGCGTAGTGGTCAACGCATCAACTAGCATGGGCCGCTCAATCTCCGGCAGATTTCCGTTCTCATCGAGAAAACCTGCGCGAGCGGAAAGCCCGATCAGCGTTCCCATCGTGTCTACGAACGCCATGATGAAGATCGTGAGCACTATCGGGAACGAACTCCAGGAAAACGCTCCGCGTAAGTCGATCTGGCCCACAATCGGCGCGATGGAAGGCGGCAAACTCACGAACTGGTGTGGCCATGGCGCAACGCCGGTAAGAAATGCCACGAACGCCGTTATCACGATCCCGCTCAGGATCGCGCCGGGGAACTTGCGAATCGTCAGAACGCTGATAAGCAGGAATCCGAAAATCGCCACCAAAACCGAGTGCGACGTCAATGCGCCGGTTCTAACCGGGGCTCCCGGAGAGCCCAGCGTCACGATCCCCGTCTGGGTCAGTCCGATGAATGTCAGGAACAGCCCGATGCCGACCGCGAAACTGTAGCGCAGGGAGGTGGGAATAGCCTGGACCAGCCACGACCGAATGCGCAGAACCGTGAGAATGATGAAGACAACTCCGGCGATGAAGATGGCACCGAGAGCTGTTTGCCATTTGTAGCCCAGAGCTTGGCAGACGGTGAACGCGATGAACGCGTTTTCACCCATGTAAGGCGCAATCGCGAACGGGCGGTTTGCATAGAACGCCATCAACAGGCAGCCGAGCACCGCTGCCAGCACGGTCGCAACCGTCTCCGGTTCGACGGGAATGCCGGCATTCCGCAGGATGGCCGGATTCACCAAAATGATGTACGACATTGTGGTGAAGGTGGTGAGCCCGGCGACGATCTCGCGCGAAACCGTCGACCCGCGCTTATGAATCTGGAAGTACTGAAGGATATTCGGCATATAAGCAGGGCGGTGCCGTGGCACCGCCCATGGCCGAGTTTATTGGTTAAGCGTCCCGGAGTGAACAGGTTTCTGCAACTCTTATTGCGGTACGCTCAGCTTCTGCCGCGGCTTGCTTGCCGTACCGGTGCTCTGCGAGCCTTGTTGCGACATTGCCGCCAACTCTCCGCGCCCATATTTCGGCGAGCTCACGTAACCGTGAATGTGATTCTTCGAGATCTCGTTGATCACGAGTTGCACCGGTTGATCGCTGTCGGCTGGGTAAAAGATAGCCGGCTCATACAGATTCACATGCTTCTTCGTCAGTGACTTGTCATCCACCAGCAGCTACAGGTCCGCGAACTGATGCTTCACATTCGCCTTCCGTAACTTGAGCCCGATGGGCCCTTCTTCCTGGAACTGCTTCGCTTTGTTCAGGTCGAACTCAACGTAGTTGCGCTCGCCCTTCTTTTCCAGAACCAAGAGTTCGTCGTGTGTCCGCGCAATGGAGCCCTGCAGCTCCGTCCGTGTGCTGGAAAGGTCTTGTCGCGTCGCATCGATCGCTTTCCCCTGCGCATCGATCTGCGACTGGATCTTCTTCCAGCGCCCGTCCTCCATCCTGACCATGTGCGTCCTGACGGCCTTGTGCTTTGGAATGCTTTGAGGCGCCGGAGCCGGCTTCGGCGCCGTCATCTCGTTGAGCTTCGCGGTCAGTTGCTGAACCTGTGCATTGGTCTGGTCGAGCGAGGCCGCCACTTGGGCAGTGCGATCGGCCGACTGCTTTCCCAGCCTATGTTGATGAAACGAGAAGGCGCCCGTTGCCACCAGGGCTGCCGTGAGTATGACAACAGCAAAGTGCCACCCGGCACTTGAACGCGAGGGTCGGTCGTCCATGATCTCCTCCACCACAACCTGAGAGGGTACGAGCAACTTAGCTTCCAGAATTGGATGCAAAGTAAGTTTCTAGTGTTCAGCAACTTCCAGCCAAAATCATAAGTGGTACTTCCGCGGTTGGCTTGTAGCTTTTTCTTAGAGCGTGGCGCCGCTTTGCCCGGCCGGACACCCGAATGGCACCTTTGCGCTTACCGCAGCCTCGCACCCCTTACAGTTCTATAATCTCCCGATTGGAGCGTTAGCCATGATCCTCAGTATCAATGGCAAGGACCACCGCGTCGACGACAAATCCGCCGGCGAACCTCTTTTAGATGTCCTGCGCAATCATCTCCAACTGACTGGGACTAAGTACGGCTGCGGCGAAGGTCAATGCGGCGCCTGCACCGTGCTGCTCGATGGCACTCCCGTGAGGTCGTGCATCACGCCCGCCAGCGCTGCGGCGCAAAAGAAGATCACCACCATCGAAGGATTGGAGCGAAATGGCCAGCTTCACGCCGTGCAGGCTGCGTTCCTCAAACATGACGCCATGCAGTGCGGCTACTGCACCGCGGGCATGATCATGAGCGCCGTCGGCCTCCTTCGCAGCGACCCGAATCCCACCGACGCGCACATCGTTCGCTACATGAACGGCAACATCTGCCGCTGCGGAACCTATCCCAGAATCATTGCAGCCATCAAGGATGCATCTGCAACCCTTCGAAATTCGCATGAGACGGCGTCGGTGCCCGGGGAACCGGGAGGAGTGCGGCGATGAAAGATGAAACCTTGCTCCACGAAATTCGCCAGCACGAGATTGATGGCACGCTCCACTGGTTCGATATGGACCGTCGCGGATTTCTGCAACTGCTCGGTGGCGGTCTGGTCATCTGCGTCGCCGGGGCACGGGCCGTCGCGCAGGAATCCGGCCGCGCCTTCCGCGAACACGAACTTCCCAGGGACCTTGCCGCCTGGCTGCACATCGGCGAAGACGGCCGAATCACCGGGTTCACGGGCAAGGTGGAACTGGGCCAGAACATCCGCACCTCGCTCGCGCAGCAAATCGCCGAAGAGTTGCGGGTGCCAATAGCATCCGTGACGATGTTGATGGGCGACACCGCCCACGTTCCGTTCGATATGGGCACTTTTGGAAGCCGAACAACGCCCACCATGGCTCCGCAACTGCGTGCCGCTGCGGCGACCGCTCGCCAGGTACTGGTGCAGATGGCGGCCGATCGCTGGAAGGAAGATCCAAAACTGCTAACTGTCGCGGGCGGGCGAGTCACCAATCCGCGCACGAAACACACGCTCACCTACGGGGAACTGACCCGCGGCACGAAACTCGTCGAGACCATCGCCGCAGATCCGCCGGACAATGTTGATCCTGGCTATCAGTTCGTGGGCAAGCCGCTGACGAAAGTGAACGGCCGGGAAATTGTTACCGGAAAACATCTTTATCCCGCCGATATTTCGCGTCCAGGAATGCTCTACGGAATGGTCGTTCGTCCATCCGGTTTCGAAGCCAAGCTGAGCAAACTGGATTCCAAGGCCGCGGAGAAACTTGCCGGAGTGCAAGTCGTCCGCGACGGAGATTTCGTCGGAGTCGTAGCGCCCGACCTCGCATTAGCGAAACACGCCCTCGGCGCTATTAATGCCGAATGGAAGATTCCGGATCAGCCGTCGAACAAAACGCTCTTCGACTACCTGATGAAGAATCTCGACGCGACCCAGATGAGCGACGAGCATCTGGTCGGTTCGGTCGAGAACGCGATGCCCATCGCAGACATTAAGGTCGATCATACCTACACCGTTCAGTACATCGCGCATGCGCCGCTGGAACCGCGCGCAGCCGTCGCGGAGTGGAATGGCGATCACCTGACGGTTTGGACTGGAACGCAGCGGCCATTCGGGGTTCGCGACCAACTCGCGGACGCGTTCCGCCTCGATCCCTCGCACGTCCGCGTGCTCATGCCCGACATGGGTTCCGGCTACGGTGGCAAGCATCAGGGCGATGCGGCCATCGAAGCGGCTCGACTCGCCAAAGCGGCAGGCAAACCAGTTCGTGTCGTGTGGACGCGCGAGGAGGAATTTACGTGGGCGTATTTCCGTCCCGCCGGAATCATCACCGTGAATAGCGGCGTGCAGCGCGACGGAACGCTAGTCGCGTGGGACTTCCAGAACTACAATTCGGGACCTGCGGCGATGATTACTCCTTATGACGTTCCGAACCAACGGATCCAGTACCATCCTGCGAAGTCGCCGCTGCGGCAAGGCTCGTATCGCGGACTCGCCGCAACCGCGAACCACTTCGCGCGCGAGTCGCATATGGACGCAATTGCGCACGAGTTGCAGATGGATCCGCTGGAATTCCGTATCAAGAACCTCAAGGACGAGCGTTTGCGAGCGGTGTTCGAAGCCGCGGCGGAACGCTTCGGCTGGAGCAAGCAGAAACCGAGCGCAGAGCGAGCATTTGGTCTCGCGGGTGGAATCGAGAAGGGCGGTCGTGTAGCGACTTTCGTCGAGATCGCGACTGATCCCAGTACGAAAGGTTTCCGTCTTCTCCGCGTTGTTGAGGCGTTCGAGTGCGGTCGCGTCGTGAATCCGAACGGACTCGAGAACCAGATTATGGGGGCGATCATCCAGGGACTCGGGGGAGCACTCTTTGAGCAAGTGAAGTTTGCCGATGGAAAGATTCTAAACGCGAGCTTCAACGAATACCGTGTGCCCCGATTCGCCGACGTCCCACAGATTGAGATCATAATCATCGACCGGAAAGATCAGCCATCCGCCGGCGCCGGCGAGACTCCGATCGTCGGCATCGCACCAGCAATAGCGAACGCGGTCTTCGCGGCCAGCGGCGTGAGACCTTACAACTTGCCGATCGGGGGATAGCTGCGGGTACCTTTCAGAAAGTACCCACCCCTTGTTTTGCGAATCTCTGTTTTCAAATACTTACGGAAATTTCCCGTGTGGAGCTATGAAAACAAAGATGTTAAATCTAAAAACACCGACTCTTCTTTCTGATTCAATAATTTGCGCACGAAAAATGTGACTCCTGGTGCGTTATCGGACGTAAAACTCGCAATTCATGTTTCGCGATCAGAACTGACGGTCGAGATGGGATAAAGAACAACGGTCCCACCCTATCGCCCACAGCGGGCGATAAGGATAGCGCACGAAGCCGAGAGACAGAAAAGGCGTCCGCGCATGACGGACGCCTTTGTTTTTCTACTCTATTTTCAGAATAACAGATTGAGGGTGGGTACTGTGACATCCGGGCGAAAACTATATTTGCAGTGCTCTGAATATTTTGCGGCGAAAATGACAAATTCTGGCTCTTGACAAAGATTTTTCGAAAATCTGGAACAAGTCGTAAGTCGTTAAGAAGGTACAGGTGCTACCTGTACTTAATCTGTCCTCGTGACCAGTAGTTCTTGCACATCACAACACCTACTCTGGTTCTAACTCGTTCCTCACATTTTGGCCCCAGCAGGAGAGTACTCATGCATTTCTCAATGGGTACACCGGGCTCCGCAAGTCGAACTCTCTGCCCGCTTCGCCCCACGTATACCGGAAAGGAATCAGATCTCATGGTAAGGACCTCCCCCGGAACAAGAATCGGAATTCTCGTATTTGTATTGCTCTTATCGCTTACCAGCTTTGCCCAGAACCCAACCAGTGCGGTCAAGGAAAGCGCGAAAGCCGCGCAGATGCGGCAACTGAACAACAAGGTTTTGAACCTCCACGCCCAGATGCAGATGGCCACGAATCCGTCGAGCCGCAAACTGCTGCGCGGACAAGCCTTGCAAGTTCTAAAGACCCGGCAGACGGCGTTAGTTGCGCTCATGCAAGAAAACGCAAGAACCGCACTGACCTTCGCGTTTTCACCAGAAGTGCTGGAACAGCTGGGCACGAATTTTCCCGAATCGACAGCGCTCCTGGAAGAGCACGTGGCGATGATGGGCGGAGTCGAGCACTGGATTGCCGACTATCCAAATCATAAAGCTCAGTCACTTTACTTGATGAGATTGGGGCAGCAGCCATTGAGGCTGCACTTTGCCGGACCGGAACCGAGCCTCGGCGACAACAACGATGTGCTGGCGGTGACTGGCATTGTTATTGGTTACGACATGGCGGTTGAAAGCAGCAGTGTTGTCTCGAGTTCGCCATCCGCCAAAGTCGGAACGGAGCAACAGGGGACCACGATGCCGCTGATCGTACTCGGCGGCATGTTTCTGCCCTTCATAGGCGGCCTCCGTAGCTTGCGCCGCCTCCGTGAAGTGTCGAAACAGATTGTGGTATGCGTAGTTGTGGTGCTGTTCGTAACAGCGATTTCCACGAGCTATGCACAGAGCGCAAGTTGCGGCACGAGTGGCGCGCAGAACACGCTTGTTCTCCTGGTGAATCTGCCCAACGGCTCTTTGCCGTCCGGTGTTACTCAGTCTGCGATGCAGGATGTTTTCTTTGGAACGAATACCCCGGGGATTTCGCTGGACGGGTTCTTGCGAGAGGCGTCGTATGGCCAAACTTGGGCCACTGGTGACGTTGTCGGGCCTCTGAACCTGAGTGGAACTTATACCTCATGCTCAGACGTCAGCGGCGCAGTCCTTTCGGATGCACTGGCTGCCGCGCAAGCGGCCGGATACAACTCCAATAATTACAGCCGGGTCGTCTTGGTTTTTCCCGACATCCTTAGTTGCGGTTGGCAGGGGTTTGCATCAGTTGGTTGCGGCTACACCACGGGCGGAGTTAACTATAATTGGAGTCCATCGTTTATTTCTGCTGCGTATGCGACGCCTCGGTCGTCAGGCGTGCAACTCGCCTCGCATGAAATTGGTCACAACCTCGGGTTGTTGCACTCGGGCACGCTAGTTCCAGCAATAGCTACTGATGTGATAGGGCCCCTTTCTGCTCCGGGCACCGAGAACGATCTGGGCGACTACTGGACGACGATGAGTGGATCGCTCGGCCTGTACACGGCCCCCCAGAATGCAGAGACACTGGGCTGGGTTGCAAATAAAGTGCAGGCGGTGAACACCAGCGGAACGTATACAGTCCAACCTCTTGAAATTGGCACCTCCGGTATCCAGGCACTAAAGATCCAGCGCGGGAGCAACAACCCCGGATATTACCTGTGGGTTGAATATCGTCAGCCTGACAATGGTTACGATTCCACTTTGCTTGCGAGTGCTTATAGCGGTGCACTCATTCACTATGAGGAGCCAGGCCAAATGGGTAGTACGGCGCACAGCTATCTACCCAATTTCACTCCCAGCGTTACTACTGGTTACAACTCTCCGCTCGCCGCTGGCCAGACCTGGGCCGACCCGTATACCAATCTGTCGCTGTCAGTAGTGAGTGCGACTAGCGCTGGGCTCACGGTCAATGTCAATTATGGTGCCTCGTCCTGCACGTCGGCGAACCCGACGGTGACACTTTCACCGCTGGACCCGAGTATCTACCCGGGCAACAGCGCTGGCTACAACCTGTCGGTAACGAACAATGACTCCTCCGGATGTTCGCCCAGCACTTTCAGCTTGAGTTCAACGCAACCTTCGGGATGGCCGGTCAGTTTCTCTGCCGGATCCATCACAATCAGTCCGGGACAGTCGGGCTCGAGCACGATGACTGTAACAGGACCGTCCAGTACGTCGCCTGGGACCTACGCGGTGAATGCGGTTGCGGCGAATAATTCCCACTCCGGATCAGGTACCGCCAACATCACGGTCATAAGTGCGCCGTCCGTGAGTGTGAACGTTTCTGTATCTTCCTCCAGCTACACACGAAAAAGCACGGTTCCTATTACAGCCTCGGTGTTGAACGGCGGAACCCCAGCCGCCGGAGCGAGCGTTACGTTCACATTGATTACGGCTACAGGAAACAAGGTGACGCAGTCAGCGACTACCGGCTCTAAGGGGACGGCCACGTGGAACTATAAGCTGGGCCCGAAATCTCCCACGGGAACATATTCGGTCAGCGCTCAAGCCGTCTTGAGTTCGACGAGTTCGAGTCCTGCACAACCCGTGAGCAGCAATACCGTGAGTTTCACGGTTCACTAAGGACATACACTAAACAAAGAAGGCGCCCCCAGATCGGGGGCGCCTGAAAGAATCAGACTGGCAGACTATTTACTGACCAGCGACCGGGCACTCATTCAGATCACAGATCGGGCATCTGGCTGTGCCAAATCCATATGTTCCATTGATCCGCGCATCGGGGTTGTAGTTTGCGCCATTAGGATTGGTGTTTTGGAACTGCGTCAGAGTTCCAACCGAAGGCGTTGCCGACGAGATGGTGACCAGATCGTCGAAGTAGTAACGGCCCGCTCCGGTACCGCCGTTGATCGTTTCGTCAACTGCGGTTGGGTTATAGGTATACGGACCGTAGGGGACGCAAGTTGGGCTATTTGTGGTTCCCGGACCCAAGGTGATGCCGCTCTTCACGACCGTTCCGTTTGTGCCATTCGTGATAGCGACAGAGTTCGGATAATCCGTCAACGCGATGCCAGTGACCTGGCTTGGACCGGTGTTGCAGACTTGTCCACCGTAACTGACCTGAACGGCTGCGGAAGTCGTGAGACTGGTCGAGCAGGATTTGCTCACCGTTAGTGTCGAGTTCGCCTGCGCGGTACATGTTGTCGAGGCGGTGTTGGTGGACTGCAGGGTCTGTGAACCGTTCGGTGTCTCGGCTGCGATTGCGTACGCCTGATCCGACTGAGATGTCGCACTGCTCGTTGACGAATCGCTCCAAGTACCAGTTTCACCCGGCCCCAATGTACTTGTACCGAAATTGGGAGAGTTAACATTGTTCACAACGGTATTGTTGGTAACGCTGATGGGGGAATTACCCGTTGGAGTGCACGTGTTGTTCGGACCGTTGATGCAGTCCTGCACCGCAACGTTGTACAAGTTTCCGATACCTGTGTTTGTGACAACACCGTTCACCGGATAGACGAAAGACGTGCCATCTGAGCTAACTCCAGTGGTGCCGCAATTCTTTGTAATGCTCATGCCGCATACGGGAAACCCGCCCAGCAGGAAGTCCTTGAGGACAGCGGTCGGCGATTGCGAGGATCGCGTTTCCTCCAGGAAACTGGCGAAGCACGGTTGTGAGCCACCAGGGAACAGCGAGGTAATATCTACCCCGCCCTCAAAGAACAGAGGCGAAGCAATAGAGCCGCTACTGTAACTCGCCCAGCTAGCGGATACGGTGCTGCCGTTGGTGACGCCGCAAGCAGCCGCCGAGCCGCAGACGCTAGACGAGTTAAACAGTTGACGCAGGTGGGCGGCTGCGCAGTCTCCATTCTGCGGGTTCTTTACCCCAGAGGAACATGAACTATCCCACTTGTATACTGCGACAGTGGAGGTGCCGCCGCCGCCGGTGAATGCCGAGAGGACCAGAACGTCGCCGTTGACATGGTGGGCCACATTGGTGGTTCCGCAGACGACAAAGTTGCCCGTGTTGCCGGTGCACACCGACTCTTGGAAGAACCAGATTCCGATGTTCGCATCGCCATTTGGAGACAAACGGTCAGCGCCGAAAATCACGTCGAAATCGCTAATGTTATATGCTGCGGCGTAGCCAGCCAACAGCGTATCTTTGTTGGGGGTCGGGCCGCCTGACCATGCCCACTGGTTCAGGTCATTGGGGTCCTTAGAACCGCCACCAGTGAAGCTTTCGGTGGTCGCAGTTCCGAGGACAAACGAGTTGATGGCGGAATGCCCGCGGCCAGTTCCCGAAGAACCGCTCTGGTTAATCAGGTCCCAATAGTCGCAGGGAGTTCCATAAACGCAAGTTAAGTTGTCGTTGGCTGGGTCACCATTGAGCTGGAAGATCGTGGCCGGCGCCTGAGCCATAGCCGAGACGGTCCACAGCAAAACGGCGACCAGCAGACAGCGTGTGATGATTCGTGTTGTAGTCATCTGGGATTCTCCTTTGAAATCTTCTTGTCAGCAACAAGCTTGGGTGTGGCCGGGGGGCCGGAGTTCTTTAGCGGTGAGTCCCCTGACAAGGGCCCGGCGCGGAGTGCGTGTTCAATGGCATCCGCAAGAACAGCAGAAGGAATGGCCCCATGCAGTTTTTCGAGACCGATAAACAGTGTTGGAACAGCAGTGACGTTGAGCGCCTTGAGGTAGGTGTATGACTCCTTCAACACCGCGTCTGATTGTGCTGAGAGGCAGCTTTGTAGAGTAGTGGTTCCCAGTGCCCACCTGCTCGCCACATCCATCGCGAGCTTATCGAGTGCCACGTCGGCATCGGTCCCGAGCCTGGTCTGGTTGGCGTGTACGTAGTCAGAGAACTCCCAGTAGGCATCGGCGTTTTGCGCCGCCAGGCAATCGGCATCGACCGCGGCATGTTTCGCCCAGGGATGGATGGTGGTGTTTGCAACAGGCTGGATCACCACTCTGACGCGATCCCCGTACTTCTTCATCACTTCGCCGAACAGAGTGCTGTACATCTTTGCGCAATACGGGCACTGGAAGTCATCGAAGAAAACGATGGTGACCTTGGCGCTGTGAGCACCGCGTTCGGGAAGGCCCGAGTTCGCGATGCGATCTAGGACTTCGGCAGCGGACTCTGCCGGGAGAGGATTTGTCGCCTTCGGGGGCGGCGCAGCGTTTTGCGATCCAGCCGGCGCGGCGTTTCCGACCTGCTGTGCCTGCAAGCATGGAGGGGTGACTCCGAGTGCTCCGAAGATGATGGAGGCAACGAGCAGAGCCACAGCGAAATGGCGCGCGCTGAGAGGCGCGAGGGTGTGCGGGAACGGGTTCGATTCACAAGGCATGTTCGGTTTCCTGAAGGATCAGTTTCTAAAAGAGTTCGTTCTGACGTTCGCCTACCTGGGAGTTCGTCCGAAAAGTGCTCAGCCGAAATCGTCAAGACCAATGAACTGTACGGCGCGAGGGTCTGGGGAAACAGAGCGTGGTGCGGAATCCGAAGGAGCGCTCGGTTTCCAACTGCGCTTGCGAGGTTTGCCGCGGGGGAGGGTTGGCCAGAGGTCGCAGACGATCGCGACGCTAAACCTTTTTCTTCCGGGGGAGGCTTACTTGCTGCCAACGGGGGAGATTCAGGCGAGTTTAGCGGTATTTCTGGAGTAAACAATTCGTCGAAAGGTGATATTGAAGGTTCCTTTCGACGCAGGTCAGCCTACATCGTTCGGTGGGGTCGAATACTTGAACTTTAGGATGCTGTGCCGACTACATCGTTCGTATTAACAGGGGCGTCCGAAAGTACGGACCAACGACATGGTTTACTGCTACAAAGAAACTTACTTTCTAAGTGCGGTGGCGCGGTTTGCGTGTTGCCATCGAAACCCAACTTGGGAACCTTCCCAACTCGGCTCGTTTTGTGACGATTCTCACACGCGTTTGTAATTTTCGACCTAGGTGTCCGGTACTACTCACCTTAGGATGCGATCAGGCCCAGGCTGCAGAAGCAGCACCCGTCACGGCGATAGTGGCTGTGAGGGCCCCAAAATGAGAGCGAGTCCAGGAGGCTTGCCGTGTTGGATGTGCGAAATATGGGGGCCAGGATCAGGAATCGCCTGTTCTCCCCCGTACAGGCAGATGTTGCAGGATCGAAGGAATCGTTAGAGAGTTACGTTTCACGAGACGACCGTCGGCGCAGCCCGCGGATCGAACTGGAAATGCTGCTGACCGCAACACGCGCGAACGGTGAACGTTACCAGGGATATTGCCGCAACCTCAGCCGCGAAGGCGCCGCAGCCCTGGTTTGGGGCGAACTCCAGACTGGTGAGCAAGTACAACTCGCTTATCGTCCGCTGGGCGGCGAGAGCGAGGAAGTGGTCGTGCCGGCCGTCGTGCGACAGTCGACTGGGTATCGCTATGGCTTTGAATTTGCCGTCGCCAATGAGAAAGAGTTGAGCTCTCTCCTGGTCGAGAGTTGCCGACTCGCGTGTTGCCCGGCGTAGCTGGATTCGCCGAAAATCCCACGAAGCGCAAGGTTCCAAGGTCGATGGTACGCTGCTCTTCGGGGCTTTTCGTTTGGAAACACCCGCCCCCAGTTCCGGCGAATAATTCTTTTCCTCGAAACTTTCTGGTAGTTTCTATCTTCTAACTCTAGGCGGCCTTCCGCGTTCGGAAGGGAAGGTCCACGCTGAGGGGAACCAGTCACTCTTCATGTCGGACCAACGGATCAGGCAGATACTGCAAGACGCGAAAACCATCGCAGTGGTAGGAATGGCGAACAGTCCGCTGCGGCCTAGCTATGGCGTTGCCGAATACATGCAACGGCAGGGCTACAGGATCATCCCGGTGAACCCAACCATCGAACAGTCGCTCGGGGAAAAGTCATACAGGTCGCTGCGAGACATTCCGAGCGACATCAAGATAGATATCGTCGACGTATTCCGCCGTCCCGATGCGGTTCCCGACCTGGTGGACACGGTGATCGCCTTAAAACTGCCCGCCCTATGGCTACAGGAAACGGTAGTTAACGAAGCCGCCGCCGAGAAAGCCCGGCAGGCCGGGATCTTCGTTGTCATGGACAAGTGCATCCTGAAATATCACCGTAGACTGCTGCGATAGTAAGAATGTCGAAATGACGAATGTCAGAATGGCGAATGTGAACCAAAGCATTCGTCTTCGAAATTTCGTCATTCGTCACTTGTTTTCTCGCTCTTCCGCCTCTGCGCCTTCAACTTTCTGATCTCCTGCAGTCGCTGCCGGATACGCGCCTCGACTCCCTCGGCACCAGGATGGTAATAAATGCGGCCCTTGAGATTGTCAGGCAGGCACTGCATGTCCGCGACCTTCTCTTCGAGGTTATGCGCGTATTGATAGCCGGCGCCGTAGCCCATTCCTTTCATCAGGCTTGTCGGGGCATTACGAAGATGCAGCGGCACCGGATCGGCGGCGGTCTGCTCGACATCGCGCCGGACCTCGCCGTACGCCGTGTATAGCGCATTCGATTTCGGCGCGACGGCGAGATAAACGACCGCCTCTGCGAGCGCGAGATTACCCTCTGGCATGCCGATGAAATCTACGGCGTCGCGCGCAGCGACGGCGATTTCAAGTGCTCGCGGGTCCGCCAGTCCAACGTCTTCCACGGCCATGCGAACAATGCGTCGCGCAAGATACAGCGGATCTTCGCCGGACTCAATCATCCGTCCCAGCCAGTACAGCGACGCATCGGGATCGCTGTTGCGGACCGACTTGTGCATCGCCGAGATCAGGTTATAGTGCTCCTCGCCGGTTTTGTCGTAGCGGAGCACGCGCTTCTGCAGTGCATCCTGCACTATGGCGTTTGTAATGAGCCCACCGTTCGCCCCGCCGTTGGCTTCGGTCGCCAGCGTCGAGGCGATCTCGAGGACGTTGTACGCACTGCGGGCGTCGCCGCTGGCGTAAGCGGCGACCCGTGCAAGTGCATCGTCCTCGGCGCGAAGCTCCAGCCACCCCAGTCCGCGATCTTTGTCGGCGAGCGCGCGGCGGAGCAGTTCCACGATCTGCTCTTCCGTCAGTTGATTAAGCGTGTAAACGCGGCAGCGGGATAGCAGCGCGGAGATGATTTCGAACGACGGGTTCTCTGTCGTCGCGCCGATCAGCCGGATGTTTCCGCGCTCAACGTGCGGCAGGAACGCGTCCTGCTGCGCTTTATTGAAACGGTGAATTTCGTCCACGAAGACGATCGTGCGCGTGCCATATTGTCGTGCCCGCTCGGCGTCGGCCATCACCTGCTTAATTTCCTTAATGCCGGAGAGCACAGCTGAGAACTCGATGAAGTCAGCCCGGGTACGCTTGGCAATGATCTGTGCCAGCGTGGTTTTGCCCACGCCGGGTGGCCCCCAGAAGATGATGGAACCGGTATCGTCGCGCTCAATTTGCACCCGTAACGGTTTGCCCGGCGCGAGAATATGCTCCTGCCCAACAAACTCGTCGAGATTGCGCGGACGCATGCGATCCGCCAGCGGTCGTGAGCGATCAACAGGAGCATCAGGATCCGGGATGGCATTGAAGAGACTCACGTCGGTATTGTTTCACGACCGGGAGAAAGAAACCACGAAGGCACGAAGGTAGGTGGGCTTAAAACGCAAGAATATCGAGGGTTATTTCCTCTGCCTCGCACACTCATATAGCACCACCGACGCCGCGATTCCCGCGTTCAGCGACTCCACTTTCTCCGAGTGCGGTATACCGATGACCTGGTCGGCTTCCTTCAGCAGTTCGCGAGGAACCCCGGCCCCTTCGTTCCCGAAGAGGATTGCCAGCGGACCACGCAGATCGAGTTCGGGCAGAGGAACGCTCTTGTGCGAAGACGTGGCGAGTATACGGATGCCGCGTTCGCGCAAAGCGGAAACAGTTGCGGCGCCTTCGACCTTCGCAACAGGGAAGCGGAAGATTGATCCTGCCGAGCCGCGCACGACCTTCGGGTTATAAGGATTTACAGTCCCTTCGGCTGCCACCAGTCCGGTAGCGCCGAACGCTTCGGCGGAGCGGATGATTGTTCCGAGATTCCCGGGATCCTGAATTCCGGCGGCAACGACAATCAGCGGCTCAATTACGCGCAGCAGATCGTCCAGCGAGTGCTGCTTCACTCGAACCAGCGCGGCGATTCCCTGGGGCGATTCCGAGGTGACAGCGCTGCGGAAAACGTCGTCCGAGAGGAGGAGGGTTTCCGTGTGGCTGCCGATTTGCGGCAACAGCTTATTCGCCCGCTCGCGAGCGGATTCGGCGACGAACAGGGCACTGATCCGGACGCTGCTCCGGATGGCGTCTTCAACAGCTTTTACTCCCTCGACGGCGCAGTCGCCCTGGGCAGTCAACTCGCCGTGGTGAAACGCACCGCGAAGGTCCTTAACGAAACTGTTCTGGCGGCTGGAAACGAGGCGAAGTCGAACGGTGTCGTGCATGGTCGGAGAACATCATACCTGTTCGGCGACGCATGGTTGCAATCGCCTTCAGATCCTCATTCTGTTGCTTTTACGTTCTTCGGTTACGCGATTTTCGGTTCTTCGGTTCCGTCAGATGCTTTTCACCGGGATTGCCAACAGATCGTCCACCACCCCAACTTCTTTCTGAATGAACGGCTCGGCATACTTCACGCCTGCGAGCATGCCGTAGAAACTCGCCATGGTCTCGAGCCGCAGCCGGATCTCTTCCTTGAGAGGGAAGTTCTTCGACCCCGCCTCCTGGTTCTCGTACTGCGACTTGTAGGCCATCAGCGCCTGGAACCGCGCCTCGAAGTGTTCTGTGATATCGACCACGAACGTCGGCCGAATGTCGTAGTAGAGCGATGCATAGACGATCTTGTAAGGCCGGTGTGGAATCAGGTGCGAAATGGCATCCAGATCGTCAGGCTCCGTCCAGCCCTGTGTCTTGCCGAGCTTCGATAATCCCGCCTGGAAACACGCCTCGTACCCCAGCGTCGAACACGTGTAATGATCCGGATGCCGTCCCTGCCAGTAGGGAAGTATTACGACCCGCGGCCGCCGCTCGCGAATGACACGCGCAACCTTCAACCGATTCTCCCACGTGTTCTCCACGCGACCGTCCGGAATATCGAGCGCACCGCGCCACGAGACCTTCAGGATGCGTGCCGCTTCCTCCGCTTCACGGGCGCGATCATCGGCCGTTCCGCGCGAGCCCATCTCTCCCTGCGTGAGATCGAGAATGCCCGTGCGATGCCCCAGCGCCGCCATCTTCAGCAGCGTTCCGCCACACGTCTGCTCCACGTCATCGCGGTGCGCGGCTATCGCGAGGATGTCAACAGTTTCCATAGAAGCGGCCACCACAGAGACACAGAGAACTCTTACTTCTTTCTCTCCACTAAATATCTCGCAATCGCCTTCAACGTATCCGCTCTTGCCCCGAAGCTGTCCAGCGCATTACTGCCGACCGTGATCAGATTCATCGCCATCTTCTCCGAGGCTTCTAGTCCGTAGAGCGAGGGATAGG
The DNA here is from genome assembly GCA_032252755.1 of Terriglobia bacterium. Lineage (NCBI taxonomy): Bacteria > Pseudomonadati > Acidobacteriota > Terriglobia > Terriglobia bacterium. The sequence goes on along the minus strand of JAVUPY010000032.1, from coordinate 3,067 downwards.
TGACCTTTTCGGCGTTAGCATCTTTGCCGGCGGTCTTGCCCAGTTGTTCACTGGTCTGCGTCATGTCGAGAATGTCGTCGGCGATCTGGAAAGCTAGTCCCGAGGCGCGCCCGAATTCGCGCACGCGCTGAAGTTCAACGGCGGTTGCGCCCGCGTAGTAGCAGCCGGTCACGAGCGAGGCAGTGATCAGCGCCCCGGTCTTCGAGCGATGGATGTACTCGAGCGTCTTCGCGTCGGGCTTAGTGTGCTCGGCCTCGAGATCCATCACCTGCCCGCCGATCATCCCCTCGATCGTTCCGGTCCCATGCGCCAATTCCTCGACGATGCGCACCTTGGCTTCCGCCGGACACTTCAGCTTTGCCAGCACTTCGTACGCGTACGTCTGCAGTGCGTCGCCGGCGAGAATCGCCGTGGCTTCGCCAAAAGCAACGTGGCAGGTCGGCCGTCCGCGACGCAGATCGTCGTTGTCGAGCGCGGGGAGGTCGTCGTGGATGAGCGAGTAGGTGTGCAGCATCTCGATCGCCGCGCCCAGTTCCTCGACGCCCTCGGGAAGCTTTCCGGCGACCATGCGCGCCGCTTCCATGCACAGAATGGGCCGCAGCCGCTTGCCGCCTGCAAAAACGCTGTGCCGCATGGCCTGGTGAATCTTCGGTGGATAAACGTTCGGGCCGGGCAGCAGACGCTCCAGCGCCGCGTCCGCAGCCTGCTGACCCTGGATAAGAGTGTCTTTCAGCATGAAAGAGCGAGTATAACGAACCGAGCGACAAAGGCGGAAGGATTAACGGAGAGGCCGCGAAGATTGAAAACAATCGCGCCATCGGGTCCTTGAGAGATGCTTCGCCAATGATCCGATGGCACGATGGTCGATGGCTCGGCTTTTACCAGTACGTGAGCTTTACCTTATCCAGCCACGTATCGTAGTCGGTCATGTACTTGTTGCCGTCCATCTGGAACGCGACATTGATCTCGTTCGCCGAACTGCTCTTCGGCGCGTACGACCGGTTGACGTAGTGCTTCACTCCGTCCAGCGTCACGGCCACAAAGTGCACGTAGCCGCCGCTGGTGCGCTGAAACTCCCAGATGAGGTGGTGCCATTTGTAGGCCGTCGGCTTGGGGCAACCGATTCCCGTGTTTACCCAGCGCAGGCTTGCAGAATAGACCATCCAGACGCGGGCCGCGGTACACTCCGTGCCAAAGATGTATTTCTTTCCGTTAACCGACTGGTTGACGTCGAATTCCAACGCCTGCGCCGCCGACGGGTTCTTCAGGTAGAAATAGAGATCGTAGGTGAAGTTATGCGCGCTGCTATTGGCACCCAGCTGCTTCCACCACAGTGCATTCGCGTAAGGTGTGCTTCCGCCGATATGGAACTTGCTCGAGTTGCCGTCCATTGACGGAGAAGAGATGTAGAGTGTTTGACTGTAGTAAGCGATGGGCCCGCTGCCGCCGGAGCCTGCGCATGCGGAACAACTCGACCAGGAACTCATCTGGTCGATATTGGAATACGTCTTCGTGCTGGTTGAACTTGTTGTGGTACTGCTGACCGTAACATAGATTGCCTTCGAGAACTGGGAGCCGGAACTGTCCTTGGCCTGCACAACGATTCGGTGGCTACCGCTTCCCGCGCTGACATATTTGTCGATGCTGCCGCCGGAAACGCCAGCAATCTTTTTTCCATCAAGGTAGAGATTCGTGTACTGAATAGAGGTGGACGAGCTTGCCTGTGCGTGAACGTGGATGGGCGAGGAAACGGTGGACCCGCTGCTCGGTGAATAGTAAGTGATAGATCCCGCCATGGCCGTTCCGCAGGCAAGCATTGTCAGGACAGTCGCGCGCGTGATCGTGCGTATCGTGCGGGGGAACAACAAAAACATTCGCGATACTCCAGGGGATTTGATTTTCGCCGCGCTCGCGACTGAAACTTCAGCTCACGAACGTCGACCGGCCAACTTAAACCGCCCATCAACTCCGCCTCAAGCACAAAGTGAGCTGGACGCAGATTTTCGTATTGAGAGTACTAAGTGAGGACTATGCGGGCGGGTGAGAGAACAGGGCGAGAAAATTGTTTGTAAACCGCATAAATGCAAATGCGGGAGCAAAGTTGCTCCCGCATCGTTGGTCCGATGTCCCGTGGAAACTGCCGCTAAGCAGGCACTGCCACGGTTTCCATTTCCATTGCTTCTTTTCGCAAATTCTCGAACAGAACCGTACTCAGGTACCGTTCGCCGAAGCTCGGTATTACGACGACGATCAGCTTCCCTTTATTCTCCGGCCTGCTTGCGACTTTTAACGCGGCGTGTACCGCCGCTCCCGATGATATTCCTACGAGCAGTCCTTCCTCGCGCGGCAACCGCCGAGCCATTTCGATCGCCTCGTCGTTCGTGACCGTCACAACTTCGTCGATCAGCTTCGTCTCCAGGATCGCCGGTATGAAGCCCGCACCGAGTCCCTGTATCTTGTGTGGCGAAGGTTTTCCGCCGCTCAGTACCGCGCTGTCAGTGGGCTCCACGGCAACAATCTTGAAGCCCGGCTTCTTCGGCTTGATGTACTCGCCAACGCCGGTCAGGGTTCCGCCGGTGCCCACGCCGGCGACGAGAATGTCAATTTTCCCGTCGGTGTCGTTCCAAATCTCCGGACCGGTCGTTTCGAAATGAATCTTCGGATTCGCCGGATTGTTGAACTGTTGCAACATGTAAGCGTTCGGCGTGTCGCGCACAATTTCTTCTGCCTTGGCAATCGCCGCCTTCATGCCTTTCGGTCCCGGCGTCAGGATCACCTCCGCGCCAAACGCGCGCAGAAGGATTCGCCGTTCCTGGCTCATCGTGTCCGGCATCACGATAACCAGTCTGTATCCCTTCACCGCTGCCGCAAACGCCAGCGCGATTCCCGTGTTGCCGCTCGTCGGTTCCACCAGCACGGTCTTCCCCGGCGAGATTCTCCCCGCTTTCTCCGCATCTTCAATCATGCTCACACCGATGCGATCCTTAACCGAGCTGAGCGGATTCTGGCTCTCCAATTTTGCGACCACCGTCGCATCGATACCCTTCGTAACGCGATTCAGCCGCAC